>JAZUDA010000101.1:0-5165 GCA_045639455.1 Clostridia bacterium
AGAGAGGCTCGATAACAACATTGCTGAAATCGATCTTTTCTTCTACTGCCGGAGCAGCTTCCTGTGCAGGTTCATTCGACTTTGCCTGAGCCTTGCCGGAATCCTTTTGTCCGTCCAGGGACTTCATTGTCGGGAACAGCAATACATCCCGGATCGAGTCGGAATCGGTCAGCAGCATGACCAGACGGTCCACGCCGAAGCCCAGGCCGCCTGTGGGAGGCATGCCGTACTCCAGGGCATTGACGTAGTCGTAGTCCACCTGCGCGCGGCAATCCTTTTCGATGGCCTTGCGCTCCGCGACCTGACGCTCGAAACGGCCGCGCTGGTCGATGGGATCGTTCAGCTCGGAGAAAGCGTTGCCGAACTCTGTGTCGTTGGTAAAGTACTCAAACCGCTCGGTAAAGGCGGGATCGTCCGGCTTGCGCTTGGCAAGCGGGCTGATTTCCACAGGATAATCATAAATGAAGGTAGGCTGAATCAGCTGCTCCTCCACATAGGCATCAAAGAACTCCGCCAGAATTGCGCCCTTGGTGGGCACTTCAGGCAGGGGCACATTGTGGGACTTGGCCAGGGAAACAGCCTCTTCATCGGAAGCAACGGCGGCGAAATCCACACCGGAGTACTTCTTCACGGCCTCGATCATGGTCAGCCGCTGCCAATGGCCCAGGTCAATCTGCTTGCCCTGATAAGGAATTACCAGGCTGCCGCAGACGTTCATGGCCACGGTCTTCATCATTTCTTCGACCAGGTCCATCATGCCGTGGAAATCGGTGTAGGCCTGATACAGCTCAATGGACGTGAACTCCGGGTTATGCTTGGTGTCCATGCCCTCGTTGCGGAAAATACGGCCTACTTCGTAGACACGCTCCATGCCGCCTACAATCAGCCGCTTCAGGTACAATTCGGTCTCGATGCGCAGCACCATGTCCATATCCAGCGTGTTGTGATGGGTATAGAAGGGGCGGGCGGACGCGCCGATTTCAAAGGGCGTGAGGATGGGGGTATCCACCTCCAGGAAGCCCTTGCCGTCCAGGTAGTGGCGCAGCTCGGTCAGAATGCGGCTGCGCTTCACAAAGGTATCCTTAACTTCAGGATTCATAATCAGGTCCACATAGCGCTGACGGTAGCGGGTATCCGTATCCGTCAGACCGTGGAACTTTTCGGGAAGGGGCTGCAAGGACTTGCTCAGCAGCACCAGTGACGATGCATGAACGGAGATTTCCCCGGTCTTCGTGCGGAAGGCATAGCCCTTTACGCCGAAAATATCACCGATATCGGCCTTCTTGAACTCGCCGTACTGTTCCTCGCCCACAGCGTCACGGGAAACATACACCTGAATCTTGCCCATCCGGTCCTGCAGGTTGCAGAAAGAGGCCTTGCCCATCACACGCTTGGACATCAGCCGGCCCGCGATGTAAACATCGATGGGTCTGGCATCCATCAGGGCGCGGCGCCCGTCATAATCAGCATTGGCCGCAGCCTTCGCTTCTTCCTCCGTCATGCCGGCGGTATTCAAAGCCTTGCGGCCGGACAGAACCTGCTCCTCATGGGCGGTATACAGCGCCTTGACGTCCTCGGTATAGTGGGTCTGATCATACTTGGTAATCTGAAAAGGATCCTTCCCGGCCTGCTGCAGCGCGGTCAGCTTCTCCCGACGGATTTGCTGCTGTTCGGACAACTCCAGATTCATTTCCTGCGGCATGAGTGTATCCTCCGATATCATTTACTTGACAGTTCGTTCAATTTTGACAATCATCAGCGCGTAGCTTCCGCCGGGGGCGGTCACTTCCACCCGGTCTCCCACCTGATGGCCGTTCAGCGCCATTCCGATGGGGCAGTCCACACTGATCAGGCCCGCGCGGGGATTGCTCTCGTTAGCACCCACGATGGAGTAGGTATCCTCATCGCCCTCTTCTTCGTCACGGACGGTCACCGTGGTGCCGATTCCGGCCCGGTCGGAACGGATTTCGCTCTCATCCACGACCTTCGCAGTGCGCAGCATTTCCTCCAGCTGCTGGATTTCATCCTCCAGCTTGGCCTGCTCCGCCTTCGCGGCGTCATACTCCGCATTTTCGCTTAAATCACCGAAGCCGCGCGCATAGGCAATCTGTTCGGCAACTTCGTTCCGACGGACGGAAATGTTATACTGAAGCTGATCCTCAAGCTTCTTGTAGCCGTCTTTTGTCAGAATCAATTTCTGCTCTGCCATCACAGTTCACATTCCTTTCACATACTTCCATGGCGAATAAGCCATTCGCAGATTATACGCCACATCCCCCGTTTTGTCAAATGCCATATGGCTTTTTCGCTTATTCCGGGGCTTTCCCCAGCAAGTCGTATACATGCAAGCGTGTCAATCCCGCGTACGCCGTATCCAGCAGCAGCCCATACCAAGGCAGCTCCTCCCGGTCTCTTGTCTCCACCAATATTCTCCAGGCGCGCTCCGCCTCCCAGCGCTGTTCGGCATAGCTCATGGCATAGCCGCCCCAGACCAAAATCCTCTCATCCTCCCACAGCGCGGCCAACTCCGCCGCGGCGGCGCAGCACTCCTCCAACGAAGCGTTGCCTGAAAGAATCTCGGACAGCTCCCGGGACCTGCGTTCAGCTTCCACAAGGCCAGTATCTGCTACCGGCAGCGCGTTTTCCACCTCCTCCGCAGAAAGAAGCAGGGGGGCGCCGTCTTCGCCGCTCCAGGTGATATACCACCGTTCCCGTTCGCCCGATCCGTTTACCGCTGTAACACGGAAACGGGGAATTGTTTCTCCCTGCAGCGTGCGGAGGGCAACCGCGCGATTTTGAGGCAATTCCTCATTCGTCCACACCGTGCGGGAAATGATCGTGTTGTCCTGCCACACCATCTCGTCCAGAACCAGGTTCATCACATCCTCCGCAACCCGCAGCATATACACTTCGCCATCCCTGTCCATCTCAATCGGGATGACGGTCATGCCCGCGATATCGTCCTGATCCGTTCCCAGCCGGAATACACCCCCGGCGCATTCCCCCATTACGCCGCAAGCCGGCATCATGACAGCCACGAAAACGCAAATCAGTTTCTTCATTATTTTCTTACGCATTGTTTCTACCTCCGTATATCTTTCTGTCCCCGCAATATAACGTCGCCGCGGCCTGTTTTGTTCCCGTTTCTTGATTGTCTCCCGTCAGGAGACCACAGAAAAAGCCCTCCGTGGTATACTGTACACGTAATCAAGGAAAGGAAGTGTATCATTGATGTACGGAGCAATTTTAGGAGACATCGTCGGAAGCCCGTTTGAATTTGACCGTGGGAACAAGAGTAAGGATTTTCAGCTGTTCAGCAAAGGCGCCACCTATACGGATGACACCGTCATGACCGTAGCCGTGGCCGATGCCCTGATGAACGCCGGCAAAAAGGCCGAGCCGGACCGAATCCGGCAAAGCGTGGTAGAATCCATGCACGCGTGGGGCAGACGGTATCCGTTCGCCGGATACGGCATGCGGTTCTACCGCTGGCTGTATACCACGGTTCCGCAGCCCTACGAAAGCTTTGGCAACGGTTCCGCCATGCGGGTATCGGCCGCCGGCTGGCTCTATGATACCATCGAACGTACCCGTGAGGTCGCGCGGGCTACTGCTGATGTGACGCACAATCATGCCGAAGGAATCAAGGGTGCCGAGGCTGTCGCGAGTGTCATCTTTATGGCAAGGCACGGCAGCACCAAAGAGGAGATCAAAGACTATGTCCGCCGGGAATTCCAATACAGGCTGGACCGGACCGTTGACGAAATCCGCCCCGGTTACCACCATGTCGAAACCTGTCAGGAAACGGTACCCGAGGCAATCACCGCCTTCCTGGAGGGAACGGATTTTGAGGATGTTGTCCGCACCGCCGTCTCCCTGGGCGGCGACTGCGACACGCTGACGGATATCGCCGCCGCCATGGCCGAGGCCTTCTACGGTATGCCCGATGTTCTTCTCGCTGAAGTGGAAAACCGTGTTGAACCCGACATGCTGGAGGTGCTCAAGCGCTTCGAGAATACGCTGCATCCGCCGCGGGAAGACTGAGCCGCGAGCGATTCCTGTCAGAAGTGCAATCGTCTCATAGCATAATGGAACGCCTCGGGCATGCAAGTATTGACACCACAAGAATCTACACACACAATACCGACCACTTACGTGAAAAAACGAGGATTATTCTTGAAGAAATGTATAATCGTTGATTTATTTCTGATAATTATGCATTTTTAAGAATGATTATCATGCCGCATTATGCAACATAAATCCATGTTTTTTTGAACGTGTTTTTGGCATTTTGCCACAAAATTGCCACAAAACCGTGCTTTGAGATTGGATTCATGTCATTTCAACGCCTTATTCTTTCACGAAAAAAGGATCCCGAGTCGCTTCGGGATCCTCAAAAAACATAGTAATTTCCTTGTTTTTTGTGTGGTCAGATTACTTTGCCATGGCCTGCGCTACAGTTACCGCAACGGCAACTGTAGCTCCGACCATCGGGTTATTGCCCATGCCCAGGAAGCCCATCATCTCAACGTGCGCGGGCACGGAGGAGGAACCGGCGAACTGCGCGTCGGAGTGCATACGGCCCATGGTGTCGGTCATGCCGTAGGAGGCGGGGCCGGCGGCCATGTTATCGGGATGCAGGGTGCGGCCGGTGCCGCCACCGGAAGCCACGGAGAAATACTTCTTGCCGGCTTCCCAGCGTTCCTTCTTATAGGTGCCCGCGGTGGGATGCTGGAAACGGGTGGGGTTGGTGGAGTTGCCGGTGATGGAGACATCCACCTTTTCATGCCACATGATGGCCACGCCCTCGCGCACGTCGTCCGCGCCGTAGCAGCGCACGTTGGCACGGTCGCCGTTGGAATAGGGGGTCTCCTTCACGATGGAAAGAGCATGGTCTTCCTTCACGTCGGCAGACAGGTAATCATACTTGGTCTGCACGTAGGTGAAGCCGTTGATACGGGAAATGATCATGGCGGCGTCCTTGCCCAGGCCGTTCAGGATCACGCGCAGGGGCTTATTGCGCACCTTGTTGGCGTTCAGCGCGATCTTGATGGCGCCTTCGGCGGCGGCGAAGGATTCGTGGCCGGCCAGGAAGGCGAAGCATTCGGTGTTGTCATCCAACAGCATGGCGCCCAGGTTGCCATGGCCCAAACCGACCTGACGCT
>JAZUDA010000102.1:0-6262 GCA_045639455.1 Clostridia bacterium
CGTTTTGTTACGGATGCAGGCAAATGAGGATTCACATCCGGCGATACCGCCTCATCCGCCGCATGCGGAAGCCGGAGCTGTGAAAAAGGAAGCCGCCTGCTCTCTGTGGGCGCTGTTCAAATAGACGGACATATACCGAAATGAAAATGCGCCGGAAATCATGAAACTGCCGGAAACCTATCACGGGGCAAGGTAATCGCGGTTTCCGGGCGGGAATGATGTTCTCCCGGAGGCGTTGCCTCGAACCGCCGCGAAAGCGGCTGATGACTTCTGTGTGCTGTTTTTGCCGCGGAAGTTTTTTTCTTGGAGGAATGAATATGCTTGCTTCTCTCGCCCTTGTCATTCTTATCGGGCTTCTGTTTGCTTTCTTTTGCCAGAAAATCGGTCTTCCGAGAATCATCGGCATGCTGCTGACCGGCATCCTGCTGGGACCCTGCTGTCTGAATCTGCTGGATGGCAACTTGCTGGGGATTTCGGCAGAACTGCGAAAAATCGCACTGATTATTATTCTGATTAAGGCCGGGCTATCGCTGCGTCTTTCGGATTTCAAAACGGTGGGAAGGCCTGCGCTGCTGATGAGTTTCGTTCCCGCGTGCTTTGAAATTTTGGCTTATGTACTGCTGGCGCCCGCGCTGTTGGGAATCAACCGGGTGGAGGCAGCCGTGATGGGGGCCGTCATGGGGGCCGTATCCCCCGCGGTGGTGGTGCCCCGCATGGTGGAGCTGATTGAAAGGAAACTGGGCACATCAAAGAAAATCCCCCAGATGCTGCTGGCAGGCGCGTCACTGGATGATGTGTTTGTCATCGTCCTGTTCACATCCTTTTGCGGCATGGCGCAGGGGCAGACCGTTTCTGTCTCCACGCTGGCGAACGTGCCTGTTTCCATCCTGCTGGGCATTGCCCTGGGGGCGGTGTGCGGCAGAGGACTGGGGCTTCTCTTTGAAGCCCGTCACAGGGGTGGCAACAGCGTCCGGGGCAGCGTCAAGGTTTTGCTGATTCTCGGGCTGTCCTTCGCGCTGATGACCGTGGAATCTCTGTTAGAGGGAACGCTTCCCCTGTCCGGTTTGCTGGCGGTCATGGGAATGGCCTGTACGCTGGCAGCCACTTGCCGGGGCGAAGTACGATCCGATCTGTCCGCCAAGTTCGGCAAGCTGTGGCTCGGCGCGGAAATCCTGCTGTTTGTGCTGGTCGGTGCAGCAGTAGATATCCGTGCCACGCTGTCCGCCGGTCCCGCGGCGCTGCTGTTGATTGTTCTCGCCCTTGCGCTCCGTTCCGTCGGCGTATGGCTGTGCATGGCAGGCACCCACATGAACAGTGGGGAGCGTTTGTACTGTATGCTGGCCTATCTGCCCAAGGCAACGGTACAGGCGGCCATCGGTGCGGTTCCGCTGTCCCTGGGGCTTTCCTGCGGCCCGGTCGTACTGTCCGTCGCGGTACTGGGTATCCTCTTTTCCGCGCCATTGGGTGCCATCTGCATGGACAAGACCGCGAGCCGTCTGTTGGAAAGAGAAAAAGCTTGAAAAAGCACGGCCTTTTATGATATGATTATTGGCGTGTTTTTCTCCCTGCAAATTTGATTGGAAAAGGTGACAAAGAGGATGTGGCTGTTTTTCACGCTTGCCACCACCCTGCTGTGGGGGTTGGCGGAACTGTTTTATAAAAAAGGCGCTCACGCGAGCGAGCCTTATGCGCATTTGAAAATCAGCGTCTGCGTGGGTGCCGTAATGGGGCTTCATGCCCTTTTCACCCTGCTGACAGGGAATATCGGCTTCCGGGCGGTGAACCTGATTCGGTACCTGCCCGTTTCGTTGTGCTATATTTTATCCATGACGCTGTCCTTTTTCGGGATGCGCTTTATTGAGGAGTCCATTTCCGACCCCATTGAGAATACCTCCGGCGCGCTGTGTTCCCTGCTATGCGTGATTTTCCTCAACGAAACCATATCCGGCGTTTCGGTTGCCGCCATTTTGCTGATGCTGGCGGGTATCCTGGGCATCGGCTTCCTGGAGCGGGTCGGTGAAACGGACCGCCGGCGGAAGCTTGGCCGCGCCATGGCGGTTGTGGCCTTCGCCATGCCCTTCTGTTACGCCATTTTGGACGCAGTGGGCAGTTTTGGCGATGTATTCTTCCTGGATATCAGCCATTCCCCGCTGGTAGGCGTGACGGAGGACACGATTGAAGAGGTCGCCAACACTGCCTACGAATTGACTTTCGCCATTGTTGCCCTGGTGCTGTGGCTGTACATGAAGATTCGCCGGGTGCCGTTCGAACTGCCCCGGCAGAAGGACAAAGCTCTGGCCGCTGTGTTTGAGACAGCAGGGCAGTTCACCTATGTATTCGCCATGAGCGGCAACGGCGCCATCGCCGCGCCCATCATTTCCGCCGTGTGTGTGGTATCGCTCCTGCTCTCACGCGTTTTCCTGAAGGAAAAGCTGACGCGGACGCAGTATTTCTTTATCGGGCTTGTGCTGTGCGGCATCCTGATTCTCTCCGTCGTCGAAGGAGGCTGACCGGTTGAAACGCGATGCCCTTTCCCTGCCCGCCGTGCTGCATATTTCCGTGCTGCTGGCATTGCTGGCCGCGGTTTTTGCCGCGCGGATGCCCTCCGTGCTCTGCCCGGACGAGACGATGCGGTATACGCTCGGCAACTGGATGTACCGCAACGGCACCCTGCCCGTCGGCAACGAGCCGGAGCTGGTCGCCAACGTGTGGGGCTACTCCTATGCCTTCACGCCCTACCTGCCCACTATGCTGTCCACGCTTTTCATGCGGCTGGCACCCGCTGGGGCGAACCTGCTTCTCGCGGCGCGGCTTGTGGGCGCCGCGGCCTACGCGCTGCTGTTTGTCTACGCGTACCTGCTGGGGCGAGAGCTGTTTTCCGGCATTGCCGCGTGGTGGTTCGCCATCGTGGCGACCGCCCTCCCCCAGGTGTTCTTCTGCACGACGTACATCAACAATGACGTCGTATCCATGCTGTCCTGCTTCATGATTGCCTACTGTCTCGTTTCCGGCAAGCGAAAAGGCTGGACCGCGGGGGTATGCGTTCATCTCGGTATCTCGCTGGCCGTCTGCGCGCTGTCCTATTATTTCGCCTACGGCTGGATTCTGGCAGCCGTCATTTGGTGCATGGCAGATGGCATCAAGTCCCTGTCCCCCGCCCGGCTGCGCCGTGCAGTGCTGTTTGTTTCTCTGACGGCCTTTGTACTCGCGGGCTGGTACTTTATCCGTAACACAATTCTTTACCACGGAGATGTTTTCGGCATAGCCACCCAGCACGCCCAGGCGAAAATTCAGGCTTCCGCGGGGCAGGAAGTCCATTTCGGATGTCCCGCCCAGCTGACACCGGAGAAGGTTTCTTCCTGGCTCAAGTATACATTCCGTTCTTTCTTCGCCGCCTTCGGCATGATGGAATTCTACGCGACCGACAAGTATTACACCTGTTTCCTGCTGTGGATGCTCGCGGGCGTCTTGCCCGGGCTGGTTCATTACGCGAAGAAAGGTGAACGCGCCAAGGGCATCGCGCTGCTCATGCTGATTCTTCTGCCTCTTGCCCTCTCCATGCACCGCAGCTTTACCTATGACAATCAGTTTCAGGGCCGCTACCTGTTCTCCGCCTGGCCCGCGCTGCTGATTCTGACGACAAACGGCTATCTGTGGCTGGGCAAACAGATCGGGCGCCTTTTCGCGGAGAAAATCCGGCCCGTAGTTGAGCTGCTGCCCATAGCACTCGCGTCCGCCTGCTTTGTTTACATATCCGTGCTGGCCGTTGCCCGCTATCTGCTGCCTCTGGCAACCGGCTTATGATTCCTGTCAAACGAGGTTCGAAAAATGAGTTCTTTTTACCGTATTCCCGCCTGCTCCGGGGCAAGAATTCCCGTCCTGAAGGGGCAAACCGTCACCGTTACCGACCTGGAAGGCGGGCAGGTGGTGGATTTCTTCGCGGAGGTCACCGGCGATGAAAGGGAATTTCTCTCCGCCGGCGTCACGATTGATGTGAACGAATCTCTGCGGCTGAAGGTGGGTGACACCGTTTACACCAATCTGTACCGGCCCATGCTGCGGGTTCTGTCCGACGATGTAGGTGAGCACGACCTGTTTCACCCTTGCTGCCGGCCGGAAATGTATGACTTTTTCTATCACAACGGCGCCAATCATCCCAGCTGTCTGACAAACATCAACGGTGCGCTTGGTGAAAACAGGCCGCAGATCACCCCGCTGAACCTGTTCATGTGCTCCCGTCTGATGCCCGACGGTTCTTTCAAGGTGGAGCCGCCGCCATCCCGTGCAGGGGACAAAATCGTCTTTGAGGTCCTGATGGATATCACTCTGGGCGTTGCCGCCTGCTCCGTCAGCGAAAGCATGTGCAACGGCGGAAAATGTACGCCCATCGGGGTCACGGTAGACTGATGGCACGGAAAAAGCCCCCTCAAAACGCGGAGCAGGTCCTGGGAACGATGCGGCGGCTGGGGTTTGACGAGCCGTTCAGCATGGGCGTTGTCTGCCTTCTGGACACCGATTTCGTGGCGGACCGGCTCCTTCGCTTTCTGCGAAACGCCCGCCCCGCTTCCCGGGAGGTGGTGGCGGATGAACTGCTGGCCATCATCGGCGACCGGGACAAGTACGTACAAAAACACGTTGACGATTATTACAGGCGGGTGAATACGGTGGAAGGATTGTTCCTGCGCGGATTTGACATTGACTGGGCATCGCCCGGCGCGGCGGAGAGCTATATTGCCTCCATTCCGGCCCTGCGCGCCACTGAAAGCTTCACATTCCGCAAAAACATCACCTTTTTCGTGGGTGAAAACGGCTCCGGCAAGTCTACCCTGCTGGAGGCGGTGGCGGTTGCCCTCGGCCTGAACCCGGAGGGCGGCACACGCAACTACCGCTTCAGCACCTATGACGATGTTTCGCCGCTGTGCAGGGCGCTTCATCTGCGGCGTGGCCCCTCCCGTCCGGAATGGAACTATTTTCTGCGGGCGGAAAGCTTTTTCAACATGGCCACCGCCACCCAGACCATGTACAACGATGATGGCAGGCTGCCCGACTACCACGCCCGCTCCCATGGTGAGAGCTTTCTGGATTATGTGCAAAAGAACGACGGCCTCGGTCTGTACCTGATGGACGAGCCTGAAGCGGCGCTCTCCCCCCAACGGCAGCTGACGCTGCTGCTGCACCTGTACCGCATGGCGCGCTCCGGGTCCCAGTTCCTGATTGTGACCCACTCCCCCATTCTGCTGGGTGTCCCGGACGCGGATATCTTCAGCCTGGACGACGGCCAAATCCGTCCCATTCCCTACGAGGAAACCGACAGCTACATGATCACGAAAATGTTTCTGGACGACCGGAAGCGGGTGCTTCACAGCCTGCTGAGCGATGACGAGGAACCCTGACCTATTTATTCCGCGCGTGACCTGCGCGGTTTTTGATTGCACAGAAAAACGGCAGGAGGACGTTCTCACGTCCTCCTGCCGATTGCTTTACCGGGCAGGTGTATATACGGAATAGAACAGCACCAGGAACACAATGGCCACCGCCAGGAACAGAGCGCCCGAAATCATCAGGAAGCCACCGCTGACCTTTTTCCGTTCCCGCCGGGCCTTGACGTACTCATCGTACCGGGGCTGCTTGCCGAAGGGCAGCAGCGTCAGGCGAAGCCAGCGGAGGGCATAGGTAATGCCATCCAGCGCGCCTGTGCCGGAGATGAACACCAGGATGCCCACCATCAGCAGAATCGTGCCCGGGATGGTGAACGCGTTGCACAGCACCAGGTAGCGCTGCACGGGCTCCATCCCGCTGTTGTAGCCGTAGTTATTCTGCACGACCCACACCATGCCCATACCGAGCAGGATGGACAGCCCGTACTTCACAGCCGCCTTTTTCATAAGCCGAGCTCTTTCCGGTACTGAGCCTCCTCGGCATCATTGCAGTTCACGAAATGGCCGGGAATCAGTTCCCGCAGGGAAGGCTTGTCCACGCTGTAGTCGTGGGCGGCCAGCGGATTGTAGGTAATGCGCTGGCGGGTCTTCTCGCTGTGGGGATCCGGCAGAGGAATGGCAGACAGCAGAGAGCGGGTATACGGATGGAGCGGGTGGGCAAACAGCTCATCGGAAGGAGCCATTTCCACCATCTTACCGTAGTACATAACGCCGATACGGTCGGAGAAGTACTTGACAACAGACAGGTCATGTGCGATGAAGAGAATCGTCAGGCCCAGCTGATCCCGCAGATCGTTGAGCAGGTTGATAACCTGTGCCTGAAT
>JAZUDA010000103.1:0-1853 GCA_045639455.1 Clostridia bacterium
AGACCGCTTGGCCCCCGACTTTACCTGCTTCAGGGCCCTGTCCTGCGCGCCGGTAGGGCGGAACGGCATGCTCCCCCAAAACGCTTCCGCGTCACCGGATACGCACGGAATGGCAATTCCCGTCTCCTTCCGGTTGTTGCGCCGGGCCAGCAGCGCTTGATAAAACAGCAGCTGTTCAAAAGATAGCCGCCGCCGGGCTAGCTGAAGCTCCTGCTGCCCGATGGGCTGATGCACCTGCCGGACAGCGTAATTTTTCTCACAAAGCCCATACCGCATTCGAAGGGCCCGCGGCAATGTTTCCGGGCAGCAGTCATCAATCTCCTCCAGAGCTGTGTTGACCATGGAGGCAAACAGCTTGGACGGAACGCCCGGAATCGCCCGGTATACTGCCGTAATCTTCTCCTCCTCCTCAACGGAGGGAGAATTCATGTACTTCTTCCCGCTTTTTTCTTCAATCCGGCCGTATAGCAGCACTTCGCCGTCCGTGGGCAGATTCTGCGCCATCCAGGGCTGGTTATACCAGACGAGCGCAATCGACCCGCTCTCATCGCAGAGTCGGGCGGTGACCCGGCAAAGCCCTCTGAAATAGGACGTTTTCGGCGCCGCCTTCAGCCCGCCGCGCACCGCGGCGTATTGGCCCGGCTGCAGCTCCGCGCAAGGGGTAATGACGGTTGTATCCTTATACCCCGCCGGCAGAGAATACAAAAGATCGCGCAGCGAGCAAATGCCCGCTGCGCGAAGAGCCTCCAGGCGGGTCTTGCCGATGCCCTTGATCTGAGAAAGCTCCATTTGTATTTTACTCCACAGAAATCAGATAGTAGTACAGCGGCTGACCGCCCATGTGCATATCCACATCGCAGTCCTCAAAGGCAGCTGCCAGCTTATCGGTCACCATCCGTGCCTCTTCTTCTTTCGTGTCGGCGCCGTAGTAGACGGTAATCAGCGAGTCCTCATCGGTGACGATGGAAGACATCATATTCTCCACTACGTCAGGCACGGAAGTACCCTTGTACTCGATCTTGCCATTGTACAGACCGATAATATCGCCCCGGGAAATATGCATATCGCCAAACTCGCTGTCGCGAACCGCGTAGGTAACCATCGCGGTACGCACATGCTCAGAAGCCTCTGTCATGGCCGTCACGTTTTCCTCGCCGGAGGCTTCCGGCTGGAAAGCGATTGCAGCTGCAATGCCCATGGCCACGTTCTTTGTGGGAATGACATGAATTGTCTTTTCACTCAGCTGAGCCGCCTGCTGGGCCGCCAGAATCACGTTGCCGTTATTTGGGAAGACAAATACTTCCTTGGCATTGATGCTGTTGATTGCGTTGGCCAGGTCCTCGATGGAGGGGTTCATGCTCTGCCCGCCGTCCACAATCCGATCCACCGTCAGTTCCGTGAAAATCTCGCCAAAGCCTGTGCCCTGGCACACGGCAACCATGCCGAACTGCTTGGCCGGTTCTTTTTGCTTCGCGGCTTCCTGGCGGGCCAAACGTTCCCGGCGCTGTTCCACCATGTTTTCAATCTTCAGGCTGACCAGTTCACCCAGCTCCAGGCCAAACTCCAGCGCCTTGCCCGGATTATTGGTATGAACATGTACCTTTACCAGGCCCAAATCGCCGATGACCAGCACGCAGTCGCCCATCCGGCTCAAACGGCGGCGGAAGGAATCAATCTGTGTGGTGGTTACCTCCGGCTTCAGATTCTGGATAATGAACTCGGTGCAGTAGGCGAAGGTGATTTCCTCCAGGCTGTCGTGATCGTCCACAAAGTTCTCGTCTGCGGTACGGGTCGGCGTGACCTGCGCGTCATCGATAGTTTCTCCGTGGAGAATGGCGTTATAGCCGGTATAC
>JAZUDA010000104.1:0-3770 GCA_045639455.1 Clostridia bacterium
GTCAGCTCTCCGCGAACGGTGACCTGGGCGCCCTGAAGATGACCAAATCCCTGAAGGGTCAGCTTGTTCCCATCTGCGCCTGGATTGTCATGGCGGTCAGCCTGAACCTGGTCGTGGGCATCAGCGGTGAGCTGAGCCTGGGCCATGCCGGCTTCATGAGCGTAGGTGCCTTCACGGGCATTGTGGTTTCTACCTGGCTCCGGAGCGCGTTCCAGATGGACAACCAGGTTCTGCGCCTGATTCTTTCCATGCTGTCCGGCGGCGTGATGGCCGGTATCGCGGGCGTCCTGATCGGCATTCCCGTCCTGCGGCTGCGGGGCGACTATCTGGCGATTGTTACGCTGGCGTTCGGCGAGATTATCCGAAACATTCTGAACTGCGTGTATATTTCCGTTGACGGCGCGGCCCTTCACTTTGGCTTCCTGAACCCCAATCTTGCGGGTACCGTGATTCTGAACGGCCCCAACGGTGCGGTAGGCGTGCAGAAAATATCCACATTCGCAATGGGCTTTGCGTTGGTGATGGTGGCGCTGATTGTGGTGCTGAACCTGATCAACAGCCGCAGCGGCCGTGCGATTATGGCCATCCGGGACAACCGGATTGCTGCGGAAAGCATGGGTCTGAACGTGACCAAGTATCGCATGATGGCCTTTGTCACGGCAGCGGTGCTGGCCGGTATGGCGGGCGCGCTGTACGGGCTGAATTATAGCGGTTTGTCCGTGAGCAAGTTCAAGTTTGACCAGTCCATCAACGTACTGGTATTCGTGGTACTGGGCGGCATCGGCTCTATTCGAGGCTCTGTGATTGCCGCAACGGTGCTGACCATCCTGCCGGAACAACTTCGTGCCTTCAGCGATTACCGTATGCTGGCGTACGCAATCGTTCTGATTGCTGTCATGCTGGTAACGAATAACCAAAAGATCCGGATGATGGTTTCCGGCATCGCAAAGAAATGGAAAAAGACGCGTAAGGGCGTTGAAAAAGCGGAACAGAGGAAGGAAGGCGAACAGGCATGACAATGAAACGTCCGGAAACAAAAATGGTTCCTGTGCCTTCCACGTCCATCATTCCCGAGCGGGATCTGGGCCGTATGCCGGTGCTGGAGTGCCAGCATCTGGGGATTGATTTCGGCGGCCTGCGCGCCGTGGACGATTTCAACATGACGATCGGCCGCACGGAAATCGCCGGCCTCATCGGCCCTAACGGCGCCGGTAAAACCACGGTCTTCAATATGCTGACCAAGGTATATGAGCCCACCCGCGGCACGGTCATGCTGGACGGCATCGATTTGCACGGCATGAATACCGCCCAGGCGAACAAGCTGGGTATTGCCCGTACCTTCCAGAACATTCGTCTGTTTTCCAACATGACGGTGGAGGACAATGTTCGCATTGGCCTTCATAACCAGGTCAAGTACGATATGTTTACCGGCATTTTCCGTCTGCCCGGCTACTGGTCCCAGGAAAAGAAGCAGCATCAGAAGGCGCTGGAGTTGCTGTCCATCTTTGATATGGCGGACATGGCGGATACCAAGGCGGGTTCCCTGCCTTACGGTGCGCAGCGCCGGCTGGAAATTGTCCGCGCCCTGGCTACCAATCCCAAGCTGCTCCTGCTGGATGAACCGGCGGCCGGTATGAATCCCCATGAAACGGAAGAATTGATGGAGAATATTGTCCGCATCCGGGATCAGTTCCAGATTGCCATCATGCTTATTGAGCATGACATGAAGCTGGTCATGGGCGTGTGCGAGGGCATTTGCGTGCTGAATTACGGTCGGATTATCGCCAAGGGCACGGCTTCCGAGATTCAGAACAACCCTGCCGTCATTGAGGCGTATCTGGGCAAACAGAAGGGGGACAACGCATGAGTCTGCTGAAAGTTGAAGGTCTTCACGTATATTATGGCAGCATCCATGCTATCAAGGATGTATCCTTCAGCGTGGAGCAGGGGCAGATTGTGACCCTGATTGGTGCGAACGGCGCGGGCAAGTCCACTACGCTGAACACTGTGGCCGGCCTGCTGAAGCCAAAGAGCGGTACCATCACCTTTGAAGGTAAGAATGTGACAACCATGCCGGCCAGCAAAATGGTCTATCAGGGCATGGCGCTTTGCCCCGAAGGCCGCCGCGTCTTTCAGGACATGACGGTTCGCGAGAACCTGGAAATGGGCGGCTTCTCCCGCCCGAACAACGAAATTGAAGATTCCATCGATGATGTGTTCAGCCGCTTTCCCCGCTTGAAGGAGCGGGAGAAGCAGATTGCCGGTACCCTGTCCGGCGGTGAGCAGCAGATGCTGGCCATGGGCCGTGCACTGATGAGCCACCCCAAACTGATGATGCTGGATGAGCCCTCCATGGGCCTTGCTCCCATCCTGGTGGAGCAGATTTTCGACATTATCAAGGAGTTGCACAAGGCCGGCACCACCATCCTGCTGGTAGAGCAGAATGCCGGCATGGCGCTGGAAATCGCCGATCAGGCCTACGTGCTGGAAACCGGTAAGATTGTCCTCTCCGGCACCGGCGCGGAGCTGCTGGGCAGCGACAAGATTCAAAAGGCCTATTTGGGCGGTTCGTAATCCCAATAAGAGGATTTACGGAACATTCTTTACTTTTTGCCTGTTTTGCGCTAAAGTATACGGGCGAGGGAAGTGAAAAAATGGTTAATCTTGTCATCAACCCGACAGCCGGCTCCGGTCGTGCGCGGGAAATCGCGGAGAAAATCGAGGCGGTTTTGAAGGAACGTCAGGTTCCCTACACCGCCCACTATACCGAACGGGAAGGCCATGCTACGGAGCTGGCACGTCAGTTAGCCGGACAGGGCGCGCAAAGCGTTCTGGCCGTGGGCGGCGATGGCACCGTGATTGAGACTGCGACCGGGCTTGTGGGCACCCAAACGGCGTTGGGTATCATTCCCGCGGGAACGGGGAATGACTTTATTAAAACCGTAGGTATCCCCATGAATCCCATGGAGGCACTGGACTTTTTTCTGTCCCATCCCGCCCGTCCCGTGGATGCCGCTACCATCAACGATACCTGGTATTTTAACTCCTGCGGTACCGGTTTTGATGTGATGACGCTTGATTACGCTGCCAAGGCGAAAAAGCACTGCCACGGCATTTGGCCGTATCTGTACGGTGTGATTTGCACCATCGCCCATTTCCATCCTGTCAAGATGCGAGTCCGTCTGGATGATGACCGGGTTCTGGAAGGCCCCATGATGATCTGCGAGGCGGCAAACGGCGGTTTTATCGGCGGCGGTATACCCATTGCTCCGGACGCAAGGCCGGATGACGGACTATTTGATGTGGTGATTCTGAAGGGCGTACCTCGCTGGAAGCTGCCCTTCTATCTGCCGGGTCTCTTGGCGGGCAGGGTGACCAAATTCAAGGTGACCACCTGCTGCCGTGCGAAAACGGTGGAGATTCTCAGCCCCGATACGCCGCTTCGTTACAATATTGACGGTGAAATTATCCCTGTCAGCAGCGCGGTTTTCCGTATTCACAAGGACGCAATGCTGCTGCACTGGTAAACCGATTTGGAGGAGAGAACAGCATGAAGAAGTTAAAGGACGTGGGCGGTTCCCTGAAGGAAGTATGGTTCAAGGGCATCAAGGCCGTTGGCGAGGGTGCTTCCAACCTGGCAGATAATGCCAAGTTCCGTTTGGATGAAATGAATCTGGAGAATGCCCGCGAGGATTGCCTCGGCAATATCAGCCTCACGGTGTATGAGCTGTGGAAACGGGGCGTTTCCTTCCCGCAGGAAGTGACGACTG
>JAZUDA010000105.1:0-4560 GCA_045639455.1 Clostridia bacterium
TGACGCAGGCCCTCCCCAGCGACATCCAGCAGGTTGACATCATCGGCTCTCTCAACCTTGCCATCAACAAGTCCACGGCCATGACCCTGTACAGAGAGGTCGGCACGGACTACTACGACAAGCTTGTCATGCCCCGCCTGCTCGAAAACACCAAGGCAGTCTTCTCCAAGTACACCGCGGAGAATCTGGTGTCCGCCCGCGAGCAGCTCTCGGTGCAGATCAAGAGCAACCTCTCCGCTGAGATGGAGAAATACGGCATCACGGTCGTATCGATGTCCATTGAAAACATCGACTTCACCGACGCGTTCACCGACGCGGTCGAATCCAAGCAGGTAGCTGCACAGCGCAAGCTGCAGGCGGAAATCGAGCAGGAGCAGGCCACCATGGAGGCAGAGCAGGCTGCCGAGCGCAAGCGCATTGCCGCCGAGGCGGAAGCCGAGGTACAGAAGATCAATGCGGATGCCGCTGCCTACTCGGTACGCGTGCAGGCTGAAGCGGAAGCGGAGGCCAACAAGAAAATCGCCGAGTCTCTGACGAACGACCTGATTCAGTATCAGGAACTGGAAAAGTGGAATGGCGAGCTGCCCTCCTTCTACAGCAGCGGCGAAGGCACGGTACTGCCGATCCTGAACCTGATGGGCGGTGAGTAAACGTTTCATGGTAGTTTCATCTTTTGTTCACAAATTATTCAAAAAAGGGTGATATACTGCCATTGTCAACAAAAGGAGGTTGATTATTACTATGAAACGAAATGCAGCGTATAAAGTACTTTCAATTCTGGCGGCTGCCGTGCTGGTCTTTTCCGGCGTAGCATTTGGGAACAAGGCTGAGGCCGAAACGGTTATTGTGACCAGCCCCTTCACCGAGGCCATTGCCAAGGTGCATGACAGCGTGGTTGGCATCAACAATTATCAGATGGTGACCAGCTACAGCTACTCCTATGGCTTTGGCTTCGGCGGACGCGCCAGCACCACTGAAAAGCTGTACGGCTCCGGTTCCGCTACTGTGATTGACGAGCGGGGCTATGTGCTGACCAATAACCATGTGGTGGACGGCGCCAGCAAGGTGACCGTGACCATCTCCGGCGATGAAGAAATCGAGCTGAACGCCGCTGTTGTGGCGACGAACCCCGATATGGATATCGCCATCGTCTATTGCCCCGAGTTGGGTCTGCCTGCTGTCACGCTGGGCGACTCCGATGCCCTGATGGTTGGCGACTGGGCAATCTGCATCGGCAATCCCATCGGCTTCACCGGCACTACCACGGTCGGTATCATCAGTGCCCTGGGCCGTGAGATTTCCAGCGACGGCTACGACAAGTACGGCCGCAAGACCAACATTATCAACACCATGATTCAGACCGATGCCGCCATCAACTCCGGCAACTCCGGTGGTGGTATGTTCAATGTGTCCGGCGAACTGGTGGGCATTCCTTCTCTGAAGTATTCCGGCAGTTACTATTCCACGGGCGCCAGCATTGAGGGCATGGCTATGGCGATTCCGATCAACGGTTGCAAGGAACTGATTGAAAAGGTCCTCTCCGGCGAAATCGAGACCCCTGAAGTAGAGCCCACCAAGAGAGCTCCCAACGAGTCCGGCCTGATTACCGCAGGCACCCCTCGCCTGGGTGTAACCATCTCCAATATGAATACCAGCAACGCCGCCGTTGCCGATCATATCCTGCCTGCCGGTGCCTACGTTACGGCGGTAGAGGAAGGCTCCGGTGCCGCGGACGCGGGCATTCAGGTAGCCGATATCATCGTAGAGGTGAACGGCACCATTATCACGACCGTGACCGAGCTGAAGGCTGAACTGGCTGACTGCGTGGACGGCGATAAGGTGACCCTGGTTGTATACCGTGTTCCCGGCCTGGCTACCATTACCAGCGTGGAGGATATTCCGGATGGCGAATATCTGACGCTTGAAGTGGAAATGCGGGTCCTGGACGATCAGAAGCAGTAAAAACATTCCCATGAAAATCATGTCCGTCCGGTGGAAAACACCGGGCGGATTTCTTATTTATGAACTGAATATCAAGAGAAAAATCTTTGCTTTTCTTTACGTTTTATGGTACAATACACCATATCGAAGCTTTTTTGTAGGAGGGTCTACCATTGTTCCAGAAACTGATGAACAATTTCTACTACGGCAAGAGCGGCAAGGGCGATTTCACCAAGGATGACCTGCCCACCAGCCGTAAGCAGCTCTTCTGGGAGATGCTGCGTATCCGCTTTGCCGGCCTTTTTAAGCTGAACCTGATTTATGTAGTTGTGTTCCTGCCCATGATTTATTTCCTGACCAACGCGGCGCTGTCCGCCCTCTCCGCCTTGAGCGATCTGGTGGTGGACGGTGCGGTCACGGCGGATGCCGTGGCGAATTTCCAGAACGTGATGCAGGGAACGATTTTTGCTACCTGTATTCTGATGATTCCGTGTATTCTGATCACCGGTCCGTCCACCGCGGGTATCATGTATGTGTGCCGCAACTGGGCCCGTGACGAGCATGCCTTTGTCTGGTCGGACTTCAAAGATACCGCCAAGGCGAACTGGAAGCAGGCTTTGGGCATCTCCGCCATCACCTCCGTTGTGCCGGTGCTGGTGTACATCTGCTGGACCTTCTACGGCTCGATGTCCTCCCAGTCTTCCATGCTGTTTGTTCTGCCCCAGGTGCTGGTACTGGTGATGGGCATCTGCTGGATGATGGCAACCATCTACGCATACTACCTGATGATTACCTATAAGCTGACATTCAAACAGCTTATTCGCAATTCCCTGCTGCTGGCGGTTGGCCGTCTGCCCCAGTCCCTGATTATCGGTGTGCTGGGTCTGCTTCCCTTCCTGATTGCCTTCGCTGTGATTTATTTCTTCTCTGCGGTGGAATGGGTGATTCTGATCCTGATTGCCTATTATCTGTTGCTGGGTCTGGCTCTGCACCAGTTCATCGCGGCCAGCTTCATCAATGGCATCTGCGACAAGTATATCAACCCCAACATTGAGGGTGCCAAGGTGAACATGGGCCTGAATACCGACCCGCTGGAAAACTACGAAGTCGAAGACGAAGAAGAGGACGGAGAAAAGTAACATTTTTCTCAGCCTTTGATAAAACGCCCTGCATGTGATGCGGGGCGTTTTTTTACACCCCGCACCGTAACAAACCCGCCTGCAGGTATTGAACTATTTGACTTTTTTGGGTATAATAGGAAAGAATTCTATTATTGTGCAAGGAGCATATCAATCGTGAGTAACGAGTTCAACGATAATGAAACTTATGTACGCCATCGCCGGGCGGACCGATACAATACCAGGCCGGACGCGGGAAAGGACATGGGCTCGACCAATGCCCAGCCGGTTCTTCATACCGCGGAGCAGCCTTCCGGCGATACGAACCGCACCCCGCGGGTGACTAAGGCCAGACAGCTGGATGAAGAGATGGTGAACACATCACGCGCGTCCCGTGTGTCAACCTCCCAGCCTGTTCAGGTACAGCAGCCTGCTCCGCTGCGCCGCCCGCTGGATGTGCCCGGCTATAGCCAGGTAAAGCCCGGCAGCATCTATGAGAAGCCGGAGAATAAGGACGTCTCGGAAGGGGAAAACAGTACCGGCCAAGGCGGAACCAATGCGGAAAGCAACAAGCTGATTATCGTGATGGCGGTGATTCTTGCCCTGGCGCTTTTGTGCGGCGGGCTGCTGTTCCTGTTGCCTGATAGCGATTCCGGATTGCTGGGCCGCGTGACGGAATGGCGCAACGGCATTACCGGAAAGAAGCCAAAGGAGGAGACGCAGGTGCTGAGCGTGCTGGCAAACCCCTCCTCCGGACAGGCTCCGATTGATTTGTGTTTCACGGTGCTGACCGGCAAGGACGTAACGAACATCCGTCTTATCAACGCGGAGGGAGTGGAGCTTTCCGCCGAGAGTGTCTACTCTGTCCGGAACGAATCCTGCATGATTTGGACTGTTACTGTCCGTGCCACCGAGGGCTATTCCGGCCCGATTTACGCCTCTGTGATGGTGGATGATATTTGGCAGGACCGGGAAGAAAATGTGCAGTTGGAGATTAAGGCACCGGTGCTGGCGACCCCTGTTCCCACTGCCGCACCGACCCCGGCGGAAACGGCGGCCCCCGTACCGGAGGAGACCGCTACGCCCACTCCTGTGCAGGTTGTGACGATTGCGCCCGTGGTGACACCCGCGCCCACCGTTGCGGAAGTTGTGACGATTGCACCGGTGGTAATCGTTCCCACAGAGGAACCCACACCTGAACCTACTCCCGAACCCACTCCCGAACCCACTCCCGAACCTACTCCTGAACCCACGCCGGAGCCCGATCCCACGCCAACCCCCATGCCGGAGTTGACCGCGGAGGCGGATGCTTCAGTGCTGCCTGCGAACCTGGGAATGAGCGAAGGTGTGTACCAGAACGGCAAATCCGCGAAGAATTTCAGCCGTTTGGTAAACCTGGATATGCCGGAGCCTGATGCCTATATGGCATGGAACGGAGGCGTGCTGACCTTCCGCGGCGATAACTTCCGCCGCAACGCCGCGTTCGGAACGGCTAAGCTGA
>JAZUDA010000106.1:0-2452 GCA_045639455.1 Clostridia bacterium
CATGCCCGTGAACCCTTACGGAAACGAGCGGCTGATCGCGCGCGGCGGACGGATTCCCGCCCCGCTGAACAGCCTGAAAAACTGATTCATTTTCTCCGCGGCCCGGCTTCCGGGCCGCTTTTTTGTATTCAAAAAAATTCCCTTTGCGGTGGAGATTTGCCGCAAAGGGAGTGCTGTTATTCTGCTGTAATCATATCCGTCAACTTTTCCATCCGACGGATGGCAGTCGGCAGGAACGACTCGGTATCGTTGGTATTCATCCGCATCAATAGGGATATGGGCCTGGTGTTGGACAGGACCACCTCCCGCTGCATTTGGCCGATTGCGTTAATCAGCTTCTGCGGATCGGGCGCGTACCGGTCATCAAAGCGGAAGCGGAACATATGCTCCTTCTCCGTCACCATGGCGATGCCCAGCTTCTTGCACAGACCGCGCAGATAGGCCACCTCCAGCAGCGTATCCACCGCGGGCGGCATTTCGCCGAAGCGGTCGATAAGCTCGTCCTGCATCTCGCTGAGTGCGCTTTCCGAGTCGATCAGGCTGATGCGGCGGTACAGGTCCATCCGCTGCCGCTCGTCCGCGATATAGAGCTGCGGAAGATAGGCGTTCACCTTCAGTTCAATCTTGGTCTCCAGGTCATCCGGCACAGCCGGCAGACCCTGTACCTCCCGCAGGCACTGCTCAATCATGCGGCAGTACATATCATAGCCGATGGCGGCAAGGTGTCCGTGCTGCTCCGCCCCCAGAATATTGCCCGCGCCGCGAATTTCCAAATCCCGCATGGCGATATTGAAGCCCGCGCCGAACTCGGTAAACTCCCGGATGGCGCTGAGCCGCTTCTGGGCGGTTTCATTCAGCATATGACCGGGACGCACGGTGAAGTAGGCGTAGGCCTGACGGTTGCTGCGCCCCACGCGGCCCCGCAGCTGGTACAGCTGGGACAGGCCCAGCCGGTCCGAATCGTAAACAATCAGGGTATTTGCGGTCGGCACATCCAACCCGTTCTCAATGATGGTCGTACTCAGCAGCACATCATACGCCCCGTTGTAAAAGTCCATCATAGTATCTTCCAGCGTTCTTTCGGACATCTGCCCGTGACCGATGCCGATTCTCGCCTCCGGCACCAGCGCCTTCAGATGGGCATAGAAGGAATCAATGCTCTGCACCTGGTTGTACAGCACGTAAATCTGCCCGC
The DNA here is from genome assembly GCA_045639455.1 of Clostridia bacterium. GTDB lineage: Bacteria > Bacillota > Clostridia > Christensenellales > Aristaeellaceae > JAZUDA01. The sequence goes on from JAZUDA010000106.1 coordinate 1,196, forward strand.
CCCTGTTCATTTCCCTCAAAATCGCATCCCGGATGATTCCTTCCTGATATTCCATGACAAAGGTCTTCACAGGGAAGCGCTCCTCCGGGGGCGTCTCCAGCAGGGACAAATCCCGGATGCCCACCATGGACATATGCAGCGTCCTGGGGATAGGCGTGGCGGACATGGTCAGCACATCCACGCAGGTCTTCATATTCTTGATTTTTTCCTTGTGAGCAACGCCGAAACGCTGCTCCTCGTCTACAATCAGAAGGCCCAGGTCGTGATAGACGATTTCCTTGCCCAGCAGGCGGTGAGTGCCGATAATCAGGTCAATCTTTCCTTCTGCCAGGTCCTGAATGATTTTTTTCTGCTCCGCCGGCGTGCGAAAGCGGCTGATGACATCGATATTGACCGGAAAGCCGCCGAAGCGCTTGCGGCAATTTACATAATGTTGCTGCGCGAGGATTGTCGTCGGGGCCAGGATTGCCACCTGTTTTCCGTCCATAATGGCCTTGAACGCGGCGCGGAACGCCACCTCCGTCTTGCCGTAGCCCACGTCACCGCACAGAAGGCGATCCATATTGATATCGCTTTCCATGTCGCGGAAAATATCTTTCACGCTCTGTGCCTGGTCGGGTGTCAGCTCATAGGGGAAATTATCCTCAAAATCCCGCTGCCAGGGCGTATCCGGCCCAAAGGCATGACCCTTGGTAGCCTTTCTTTTCGCGTACAGCTTGAGCAGATCGAATGCCATGGCCTTGATGGAACCGCGCGCCTTTGCTTTCGCACGCTGCCATTCCTGGCCGCCCAAAGAGTTCAGCTTCGGTGCGTCCCCTTCGGAGCCGATATAACGCTGGATTCGATCCAGCTGCTCCGCCGGCAGATACAACTTGTCCGTGCCCTGATAAGAAACCGCCAGGTATTCGCGTATTGCTCCGTCCGCCTGCTTCTGCACCAGACCCTCGAAGCGGCCGATACCGTATGCTTCGTGCACCACATAATCGCCGGGTTTCAAGTCCGTAAAGGCGCTGATTTTCTCACCCGCCGTTTTGCGGCTTTTCGCTTTCCGGTAGCCGCTGCCGTACAGATCCGTATCCGCCACCAGAACCATGCCGACTGCCGGCCATACAAAGCCCTTGTGCAGGGAAATGGGCAGCAGGATGGTTTCACCGGCGATGAGATTGCCGTCCAGCGACTCGAAAAAAATATTTGGAACATCCAGGGTTGTCAGCGTATCCGACAGATGCTTACCCCTTGTCACGCCGCCTGTGCAGA
>JAZUDA010000107.1:0-3789 GCA_045639455.1 Clostridia bacterium
TGACCGACAACCTTGATGCCTTCGTCGGAGCCGATCATCAGCGCATCGAAGGTCACGGTGCTGTCGATCCCGTTGTTGAGCTTCTCGATGTAGATTACATCGCCCTGGGAAACGCGGTATTGCTTGCCACCGGTCGCAATAATTGCATACATGGTTCAAGCACCTCCTGATCAATACTCGCCGGGAAGCAGTGAGGTTGCGCGCAAGGCGCATTTTGACAGACCTCTCCCGAGCGGCTTACCCAACTATTATATCATTCCCGATGAAAAAGTCAACAGTTATTTTTATTTTTTAGTCGCGCATGCTTTCGATTCCGCGGAAAATTTCCAGTTCCCGCACATCACGGACAGATGTAAACATTTTCCGTGTCAGAACCGTACCGTTGCGGTAGTACAGGCAAATAAAGGGGCAATCCGACGCGAAACGCTGCTGAATCTGATAGGCGAAAGAGGCGAAGCTTTCCTGCGTGCTGGCCGCGCGGAAGGAGTTGAACAGCTTTTTCATGTCATCGCTCTTATACTTGGAATAGTTCAAAGTGTTTCCGGGAATCAGGAAAAAGCCGGGATCCGGGCACACGTCCATATTGAAGGCACACAGGCACATATGGTAGTTGCCGCTTTTGAGCCGCCCAGCCAGGTCCGTCTGCGTCCCGGAGACGACCTCCACCGCGATATCCACCTGGGACAGCATGGTGGCAATCATATTTGCCGTCTGGACCCTGACAGCGCTGTCCGGCTCCTCATAAACACGCAGCGTCAGAGACAGGTTTGTTTTTTTACCATCGATAATCTTGTCCAGCACACCGTCTCCGTCCGAATCGTCCCAGCCCTCCGCAGCAAGCAGTGCCTTGGATTTTTCCGGGGAATAATCATACGCGCCCGCCGTATCGGAATACAGCCATGTGCCGGAGATAAAGGGTGTGTCCGTTCGGGTCACCATGTTGCCGTATACCTCGGAGGCAAGCCGGTTCACATCAATTGCGTAGCGGATTGCCATGCGCATATTGGGTGTGGACAGCATGCCGGACTGGTTATTCAGCATCAGCGTTTCCAATGTACGGGTACGATAGTCCACAAACATGGAGGAGGCAGAGTTCTTGTACTGGATAGCGGCGGTGGAACGGGTGACGATTGCCTCCACATCCGCGTATTCATAGGCGCTCATCAGCGCCTTGTTGGTGGGATAAAACAGCACGTAGATTTCCTTCACCTGCGTCGTGCCGCCCCTCCAGTTCGGGTTGGTCACGAGGGTCAGATGTTTCTGTGTCACAAAGTCCAGGAGGGCATACGGGCCTGAGCCCAGAGGATTCGCCATGCCCAGCTGACTTTCCGGAACGACCGGGAACGTCATGGCATACAGCAGACCGTAATACTGCCGCTTGGCCTTCACTACCAGAGTGGAATAATCCTGCGCATGGATTTCGGAAATAAAATAGTTCAGCACAGAATAATAGGTATCCGTTCCCGCGGCCACCCTATCCAGAATATAGTTGGCGGTTGCCGCCACGTCATAGGCGGTCAGCGGGGTGCCGTCGGAGAAGGTCACATCCTTGCGCATATTGAAGGTCCAGGTGCGGCCGTTGCCGGAGACATTCCAGCTTTCGCACAGGCAGGGCTGCGGCAGATAATTGTCGTCAATCTGAATCAGGCCCTCATAAATCAGGCTGCAGACCGACACCAGATCGCGCTCCAAGGGCTCCAACGGATCCAGATAGGTGCTGAGGGTAGAGATGATGCCCACCTGATAGGAGCTGCCCAGAGAGGCCGCCAGGGCGGCTGGAACAACGGACAGCAAAAGCAGCAGCGCCATCAACAGGCACAAAACTTTCCTTTTCATCGTGAAGCGCTCCCTCCTTTACAGGGTGTCATCATGTTGGGTATAGTACAGCTGTTCATAAATGGCATAATCCCGGAAGATACGCTTCGCGTACGACTTGGTCGGCCCGTCCTGCAACATTTCGATATCCAGCACCAATCCATCATCAGAGTACTGGTTCAGCCATTTTTCCGTGCTGCCTGGGCCCGCGTGATAAGCGCAAGCCACCAAAATGGGATCACCGCGGAACCGGTCTGCCAGATAACGCATATACCATGTGCCGAAGCGCAGGTTGAGTTCCTCCTCAAACAGCCGGTCATAGTTATAGTCGTTGACGCCCAGCTTCAGGGCAACCCACTCGCCCGTATCCTCCATCACCTGCATCAGACCCCGGGCACCCACATTGGACTGCGCGGTGGTACGGAAGGAGCTTTCGTTGAGCACAATGGCCAGCAAAAAGGCGGGCTTGATATTGTACTCCTCCCCCATTTCTTCAATCAGGTTCAGATACTTCCGGGGATGGTTTTCCAGGATTCTGATATGGGCCTCTTCCCGCTCGCGGTAGATTGCATCCACCGCTTGTCCGGCGTCCCGAATCCCGCCGCATACCGCCAGCAGCGCAAGCAGCAGCGCCACGTCAACCGCCAGTATCCAATAAGGCATATGAGGACGTTTTCCCACGTAGCGTTCCGTCCTGCGGTGTCGCGTTACTTCCATTCGTTTTCTCCTTTTCCGACAGACTTTTCCCACGCCTGTCGGACAATTTCCGCTGTTTCCTCAATCGTGCCGATGGTGGAAATCAACACATCACTGCGTTTTTCCCGTTCCTGCCGGCTCATTTGGCTTGCCATACGCGCAAGTGCCTCCTCACGGGTGAAGCCGTCACGCTCCATCAGCCTGTGAAGCTGCTCCTCCTCCGGCAGAGACGTACACCATACCTCATCCGCCATTTGATCCATCCCGGTTTCAAAAAGCAGCGGCACATCCAGCACAGCGGCACGATGGCCCTCCCGGGCGAACTGCTCCAACTCCGTCCTGACCTGACAGATAATCAGGGGATGCAGAATACCCTCCAGGATTGCCTTTTTCTCCGGTGAATGAAAAACGATTGCCCCCAGGGCACGCCGGTTCAAAGTGCCGTTATTCTCAAACACGTCATTTCCGAAGGCTTCCCGAATCATTGGAAGTGCCTTTCCTCCGGGCGCGGTCAGGGAGCGGGAAATGGCGTCCGCGTCAGAAACAGGGGCGCCCAATCGGCGCAGCGTTTTCACCAGGGTCGTTTTTCCGGTAGAGATTCCGCCGGTCACCGCGATAATTTTCATTGAGGAAATACGCCTTCTTTACTTTGTTTCGTACCAGCTGCGGCCCGTATGTACGTCCACCAGCAGAGGGACGCGAAGCCGCATGACATTTTCCATGATATTTTTCAGGAGTGATGCCGCTTCCTTCGCCTCGTTTTCCGGGCATTCCAGAATCAGCTCGTCGTGCACCTGCAGAATCAGCCGGGATGCCATACGGTGATCCTTCAATGCCTGCCGCACCTGCACCATTGCCATCTTGATAATATCCGCCGCGGTCCCCTGCACCGGGGTATTCATCGCGGCTCGCTCGCCGAAGGAGCGCAAGTTCGCGTTGGAACTGGTAAGCTCCGGCAGCGCCCGTCTGCGGCCAAGGATGGTGGTGGCATAGCCATTCATCTTGCCAGAGGCTACCGCTTCTTGCATATATTTCTGCACACCGGGATACCGGGCGAAATACCGGGATATAAACTCCGCCGCTTCCTTCCGGGAGATGCCAAGATTGGTTGCCAAGCCGAAATCACTGATGCCGTACACCAGCCCGAAGTTTACCGCCTTGGCGCCGGAACGCATGTCGGGCGTTACTTCCTCCATGGATACGCCGAAAACCTCCGCCGCTGTGCGGGTATGGATATCCTGCCCCAGGTTGAACGCCTCCATCATGGCGGCATCCTCG
>JAZUDA010000108.1:0-3258 GCA_045639455.1 Clostridia bacterium
GACTCCCTGATTACCGCGTCCCTCGCTGCCGGCTGTGTGGGTGAAGTGGCGGGTGCCGCCTGTGTATTCCCGAAGCGCTATGTGAAGGCGTACGAGGCCTTTGTTGCCGGCGATACCGAAACCGCGCTGGAAATTCAGAACCGGATTGTGGCCTGCTCCCGTGCCATCAAGCCCGTGGCCGGTATCCCCGCCATCAAGGCCATGCTGAAGATGCAGGGCGTGATCGAGTCCGACACCTGCCGCCGTCCTTTCCGGAAGCTGACCGCGGACGAATACAAGATGCTGGAGCAGCAGTTGAATATCTACGAGAAGGAGACCTACTGATTTATGGCCAATATCGTGTTTATCGTAGGCATGCCCGCCTCCGGAAAGACGCACCTGGCCCGGGAAATCGGGAAGGCACTGGGCTATCCGGTGTTGGAAAAGGACGAGCTGAAGGAAGAAATGTTCGACATTCTGGGCTTTAAAAACTACAGCGAGAAAACAGGCCTGGATCTGGCCGCCACCCATGTGGTCATGCGTGCCGCGGATTGCATCCTGAGTGCGGGCCAATCTTTGATTCTGGTGAACAACTTCCGGGATACGACCAAGCATCTTGCCACGGAGCTGCTGGAGAAGCACGATTGCAAGTGCGTGACCGTGTTCCTGGGTGGCGATGGGGATGTGTTTTATAATCGCTATGTGGCGCGTGACCGTGCCCATTCCCGTCATCTGGGCCATGTGCTTCAGGATCACTATCCGCCCTTCCCTGGCGAGTGCCTTGATCACGACATGACAAGGGACGAGTTCGCCACCAAGTTTGAAAAACAGGGAATGGACAAGTTCACCCTGCCCGGCGGCCGCATCAATGTGGATGCCACCTGGCCGGAGAAAATCGATACCGGGGCGGTCATTGAACAAATCAAGAGTCTGCTGAAATAACAACAAATACAAAAGCGATTCCGAACAAAACGGAATCGCTTTTTGAGTGGAAAAATGTTATTTTGTCAGGTCAAGCTGCATGAAAAGCTCATCGTCATAGGTGCCATCCTTGAACTTGACGGATTTCTTCATCCGGCCCCATTCCGTGAATCCTAACTTTTGATACAGGCGAATTGCCCGCGTGTTCGCGGCATGTACCTGTAGCTCCATGGTTTCGTAGCCTGCCTCGCGCGCCTTGTCAATCAGGAAAGAAATCAGCATTTCACCGATGCCCATGCCGCAATAGGCCTCGTACAAGGCAATCCCCAGTACCGCACGGTGTCTCATCCGCATGCAGTCCCGGGCGGGCTTGATTGAAGCGTTGCCGGCCAAACAGCCGTCTGCGTAGACATTCACGTTCAGAGACAGCGGATCCTGTTGATGATAGGCGATGTAGGCCCGCTCCTGCTCATCCGTGAAGGCAATTTCCTCCGGCTCACTGGAGAGATAGGGCGTTTCCGCGCAAACCTGCCGCAGATAGTCGACACAGAGCCGCGCCTCTTCAAGGGAGGGGGAGCGGAAAGTGACAACAAGGCCGGATTTGGTTGTCAGTTCAATCGGGTCAAGCTTCATGCGTATACTCCTTTACAGTGCGGACAGCTTTTCGGCACCCTTGGTATCCAGCCACTTCCGCATGAAGATAGACGCGGCAATCAGCAGAACCATCCATCCCGTCATGTACCAGACAGGGGAGAGAACGGACTTGACCAAGAGATAAAGCACCGCCTGGATGATGGCAATAAACCAGCCGCCGAAGATCGAAACCGCGACCGCGGCGCTCTGCTTGATGGGTGTGATTTCATTGGTCCAGTTCAGGTTGCACATAGCTGTGCCGAGGAAGGCGGAAAACAGGGCAAAGAACACGGTGAAGACAATCGCGTTGACCACAAGCAGCACTTTCATGATCGTCCCTACCGGCAGCAGAATGGCGAAACAGACCCCCACGAACAGCATGGGCACCACGGAAAGAATCATCTGGAAGGCCGCCTTTGCCCGCAATACCGTGCCGGTGCTGACAGGCAGGGATTGAATCAGCCAAATACTCTTTCCCTCCAGGGATACGGACGGGGCGGCCGCATTGATCATACACCCCATCAGGCTCAGGAGTGCTGCGGCATAAACGCAGATGTCATCACCTGCCAGCGAAATCAGCGGCAGAATATTCCCGCCATTAATCAGCAGCAGCACAGCGGCAGCAGGCAGGAGCAGAATACCCAGACCGCAGTTGAGCATATAATTGGAGGAAGAAGTGAAATGGTTGAATTCCTTTACAACCAGGGCACGGAAGGGGGTCCGGACGGACGCCCTTTTTTCTTTGTACTTCACTTTCGCGGAGGCTCCGCTGGCGGTGGCAATGGAGAGAAAAGTGCTCTTCAGAATCAGCCAGGTGAGCAGCATCAGCACCAGCCCGGCACCGAAGAAAAGCAGCGCGGAAAGGCCATCTCCCTCACCCATCCGGCCGAACAGATACAAGCCGTGGGCGGCATCTTTGATGCGCGTGCCATAGGTGGCAACGTTTTCCACCAGGTCCTGAATCAGCGTCTGCGCCTTGGCATAGAAGAAATAATACAGACCGACGAAAATGATGGACAGCGCGGTGGAGGCGAAGCTCTTGTGCTTCAGCTTCAGGCTCAGTTTGGCAACGCACCAGCCCAGAAGACAGGACAGCACCATGACAATCATGGCGATGAGCAACATCAGAAGAAGCCCACACAGAATGGTGCCGAGGGAGGCACGCGTGGAGATCCAATATACGACGGTGCCGGGAATGGTCGCAAGACCTGCGTACAGGGCTCCCATCAGGAAAACGTTAGTCAGCCGCGATGCTACGATGTCCCGGATGGGAATGGGCATGGACAGCAGCAAATCGTTATCCTTGGCCAGATACAGACTGGAATAGGTGGAAAAAATGCTGCCGAAAGCACCCAGCAGAATCGCAATGGCGGAGAAAATCAGGAAGTACAGCCACCCCATGCCAGCCTCGGTCAGCGGCCCGCAGAGGGTCAGCGCCAGGAAGGTGAACAGACCACCCAAAACGCCAACCATCAACAGGGCGTACAGGATGAACATGCCGATAACGGCACCCTTGGAACGCACCTTTTTTTTCTTTGAGTCAAAGAAGTAGCCGCGGAACACCTCCAGCAGCTGCTTTTGCAACAGCGCTTTGAACATTTATTCCGCCTCCAGTTCCAGGAAGACTTCTTCCAGGCTGTCGTCTCCCTTGACCTCCTCCATGGTGCCGGACTTGATCAGCTTACCCTGCTTGATGATGGCCACCTTGTCGCAAAGCTTTTCGGC
>JAZUDA010000109.1:0-4171 GCA_045639455.1 Clostridia bacterium
TATGAAATCGTTGCTATCAACGACCTGACCAAGCCCTCCATGCTGGCCCACCTGCTGAAGTACGATACCGCTCAGAAGGGCTTCTGCGGCGTGATCGGCGAAGGCCTGCACACCGTGTCTGCCAATGACGAAGCTGGCACCATCACCGTGGATGGCAAGGAAATCAAGATCTACGTTGAGAAGGATGCTGCCAACGCTCCCTGGGGCGCCCTGGATGTGGACGTCGTGCTGGAGTGCACCGGCTTCTACTGCTCCAAGGAAAAGTCCATGGCGCACATCAACGCCGGCGCCAAGAAGGTCGTTATTTCCGCTCCTGCCGGCAACGATCTGAAGACCATTGTGTATAACGTAAACAACGAGACCCTGACTGCTGACGATCAGATCATCTCCGCTGCTTCCTGCACCACCAACTGCCTGGCCCCCATGGCCAAGGCTCTGAACGATGCTTTCCCCATCCAGAGCGGCATCATGACCACCGTGCATGCTTACACCGGTGACCAGATGATTCTGGACGGCCCCCATCGTAAGGGTGACCTGCGTCGTGCCCGTGCCGGCGCCTCCAACATCGTGCCCAACAGCACTGGCGCTGCCAAGGCTATCGGCCTGGTTATCCCCGAGCTGAACGGCAAGCTGATCGGTTCCGCCCAGCGCGTTCCCGTTCCCACCGGTTCCACCACTCTGCTGGTTGCCGTTGTGAAGGGCGAGAACATCACCAAGGACGCTATCAACGCCGCCATGAAGGCCCAGGCTTCTGAGTCCTTTGGCTACACCGAAGAACAGCTGGTTTCTTCCGATATCATCGGCATGAAGTACGGCTCCCTGTTCGATGCCACCCAGACCATGGTTGCCAAGATCGCTGACGATCTGTATCAGGTGCAGGTTGTGTCCTGGTACGACAATGAGAACTCCTACACCTCTCAGATGGTCCGCACCATCAAGTACTTCGCCGAGCTGAAGTAATTCGGTTCGCCGCGGTAAAGGCGTAAGATTTCACCCATCCTTGTTTCGGCAGGGATGGTTTTTTTTATCTTTTCAAGGACAATTTGAATAAGACTAAAAAATCACACATAATATGCAAAAAAAAGATTGAAAACCGGAAAACAGTGATATAATATGCCACCGGAGGCGGTATATGATGTTACTTTGGTATGAAACGGACTATTACCGGGCGTTCCGATGCAAGTGCGGGGAATGCCGGCATACCTGCTGCCGGGGCTGGCAGATTGACGTGACGGAGCAGGAATATTTCAGGCTCATCGGTATGGATTGCTCGGGGAAACTTCATCACAAGCTGGAATGTGCCTTTACGAAGCCGGAAGAGGTTACAGACGAAGTGTACCGGGTGATGGCACACAAATGGCAGGGGGATTCCCATTTGCTGGAACGGGACGGTATGTGCATGCTTCAACGGGAACGCGGCGAGACGGTGCTGCCCAAAATCTGCCGCCTGTATCCGCGCAGCCTTCGTCGGGAAGGAAATATGCACCGCGCCTGCTGTAGCTGCAGCTGTGAGGCGGTGGTGGAAACGCTGCTGAAGCAGGACCGGCTTACCATGGTCTGTAGGGAAGACGATCTGGAGACGGCACTGGAGGAGGATATTCCCGAAGGCGGGAACGTGCTGATTCACCGCTGCATGCGTCTGCTGCAGGACAGAAGGCTGCCACTCCTTCAGCGGATTCACCGGATTTGTGCGGCCACAGGGTGCGATTCCCTGCCCGGCAAGGCGGAGATGGACGACGCGCTGGACACCCTGATGGAAATGGCGCCGAACCTGGGCCAATATATGAATCGTGAAAACCCGCCTGACCCGGATACGGAGCGGCAAAAAGAAAACCTTCTTTCCAACCATCTGATTTACATGGATTTCCCGTTTGTGGATCAACGGCTGGCCACCGAGGACGCGGGCTACGGGCTGATGCTGGCCTACGCACTGCTGTGCCGGATGGACGGACATCAGGGAGATACCCTCGCGGATGCCTACGCGGAGGCGTTCCGGCTGATAGAACATACCTCGTTTTACTATAACGCGAAGGTGATGCTTGGCCGGGAAAAGACGGACGAAAAATAAGAAAAGAGAGCTGTGACGAAATGTCGCAGCTCTCTTTTGATGATGCTTTTATCGGTTGGCGACGCGCACCGCACGCCCCAAGCGGGTATTGATTTCCTGCCCGTGGTCCAAGGCGATTTCGCCGCCAATCAGTACATATTCGATTCCGTCAGGCGGCATAATGGGGGTGGCAAAGGTAGCGTTGTCGCGAATCGTCTCCGGGTTGAAAACCGTGATATCCGCGTCAGCGCCGACCTGCAGCGTGCCTTTGTCCGCGAGGCGCATCCGCTGAGCGGGGCGGGAGGTCATTTTCGCGATGGCGTCGTACAATGACAGCTTCCCGGTTCGTACATACTGGGCGAATACCCGGGGGAAGGTGCCTGCCGCCCGGGGATGCCCCTGCCCGTTGCTGAGGATGCCGTCTGAGGCAATCAGCACGGAGGGATGACGATAGGCCAGGTCGATATCCTCCTGCCGCATCACATGGCAAACGGTAAGGCAGTCGGGGAATTCATTCCGCAGACGGGAGAAGCTTTCCGCGTCCGCATGCTTACCGGCCCATTCCCCTTCGCAGTACTCCAGTACGTCATAGCCGCAGTTGTAGCGCTCCAACCATCCGTCATCGTAGGTGGTGGCGCCCAGCGATGTGGAGAAGGCATTGTAGGGGTAGCAGTCCAGCATGATATCCAGCCCGTTCATGCGGTATTCGTCGGTCATCCGCAGCACGTCTGCCATCTGCCCGAAGCCGCCCATGCTGCCGATGTGGGAAATCTGGACAGGCACGCCGAAACTTTTGCCGGCGTCCGCCGTTTCGGCAATGGCATCAAACACATGAGCCGCGTCATCCCGAATATGGGCGGTAATCAGCTTCCCGGTTCCGGCGCAGCAGGAAACGGCGCGGTAGAATTCATCGTCATCCGTGCCGGGATAATACCGAAGGCCGAAGGAAATGCCCGCACAACCGGCCTCCAACGCCTTTTTCAGGCAGGCTTGCATCTGCTCTCGCTGGGCAAGCGTGGCCCTGCCGTACTTGTCGCGGGCACCGGCTTTCTTGCGGAAGGTGCCGTGCCCCGCCAGCAGGGAAACGTGTACCGGGATTCCCTGTCGGTCGCCGATGTCAAGGTATTCAATGGGATCATATAGGTTGGAGCCGCAGTTGCCGCCGACAACGGTGGTGACGCCCATGTGCAGCATGGTGGTAAAAATACAGGGTTGAATGGCGCCGTCCGCGACCGGATCCTCGTGCATATGCAGGTCGATAAAGCCGGGGCAGACAATCATACCCGTGGCATCGATTACCCGATCCGCAGACGGCGTGTCCCTCGTAACCAAACACACCTTGCCGTTTTCAATCAGAATATTCAGTTCCGCGTCCGTATGGGTGGCGGGGTCGATGACCCGTCCGCCGGAAATCAATGTGCGCATCGTATCCGTGCCTCGTTTCCGAAATCTGTGTTCCTGATTATTCTACAACTGCAAGAAAGAATTTACAACCCGGCGGTGGTGAAAAAAGGCGGTTTTCCTTGTTTTGCGGCGTAAAATATGGTATGATGAACTGGGGGTGTAGCTAATGAAGGAAACGATTCTGATTGTGGATGGCAACAGCCTGCTGTTCCGCGCGTTCCACGCGCTGCCGCTGCTGACAGCGGGTGAGTACTATACAAACGGCGTCCAGGGCTTTTTCAGTATGCTGTTCAAGGTGATCCGGGAAAAACAGCCGCTGTATTGCGCGGTATGCTTTGATGAACATGCCCCCACGTTCCGTCATCAGGCGTACAGCGAGTACAAAGCCGGCCGGAAGGAGACACCGCAGGAGCTGCTGAGCCAGTTCCCCATGACGCGGGAACTGCTTCAGGCAATGAAAATCGGCGTGTATTCCCTGGCCGGGTATGAGGCGGACGATTTGCTGGGCTCCATTGCCGCCCGGTGTGAGCGGGATGGCCTGGCGCCGCTCCTGCTGACCGGGGACCGGGACGCGCTGCAGCTGGTAAACGAAACGACGTCCCTTTTGTATACCAAAAAAGGCATCAGTGAAACCGTTCTTTTTACCCCGGCGGAGGTGCTGGCGGAGTACGGTATTACCCCTGCCCAGGTGCCGAATTGGAAGGGTCTGAGCGGAGATGC
>JAZUDA010000110.1:0-1734 GCA_045639455.1 Clostridia bacterium
GACATGGCTACGATCCGACTTTGCACCGGATATCAAACTGTTTACAATTCATTCATATTTTCCGGGGAACAGCGGGGCTGGTCGGGTCGTTATATAGGTGAGGTGAAATACAATGGCAAACCTGTTAATCCTGGAAAACGATGAAAAATACGCCGCGAAGCTGGTAAAAGGCCTGGAAGAAATGGGCAGCGCGGCGGTATGGAAAAACGGAGCGGAGCAGGCGAAGGGCATGATCGCCGGGAGCGATGCCGTCGTCATCAGCGCGCGCCTGCCCTGGCGGGAGGTAAAGGAATTCCTTGAAGCCTGCGAGCGGATGCGCAAGCCCATGATATTCCTGTCTGAAGACCCGCAGGCGAAACATCATCTGCAAATGATTTATCACGGCATATCCGCCGTGCTGCTGCGTCCCTGCGGGGCCAAGACCGTGGGCAAAAAGGCAGAAGCGCTGCTCCGGCACGCGAAAACCGACAAGAGCCGGATTCAGCTGGAGGAGGAAAACCACACCGCCCTGCTGAACGGAAGGCGAATCGCCCTGACGGCACAGGAATACGCGCTGCTTCGGGTGCTGCTGAGCCATGCCAATGCACCGGTTTCACGGGAAGTGCTGCTGCGCACGGCATGGGGATACCGCAGCATGGGTGAAACACGGACGGTGGACGTGCATGTGCAGCGCCTCCGCAGAAAGCTTGATGGGGCGAGAATTGAGACGGTGTATAAAACAGGCTACCGCATCCGGACAGCGTGAAACGGGAAAAAGAGGGAGAAAGTCCCTCTTTTTCTTTCAGTGGATAAAAAAGAATGGCGGGACGGATTCGTTTGTGCTATACTCATACCGGAAGCAGACCCGCGACGGAGGGGACAAAGCCATGTCTGTGGAAATCTATGAAGTGCTGGCGTTGGCGGCACGGTACTGGTTTCTGGCGCTTAGCGCGATGATTTTGTTGCTGAGCTTTTTCGTTATGCGCGGAGAGAAGCAGGTCCGCCGCCGGAATGTGGGCAGGCTTCCGGACGCGGGATATATCGGACAAGTGGTGATACTGAGCGACCATCCGAACCTGCCAATGGGCACGGTACTGAAAATGGGCAGGGAGGGGGAAATGGGTGCCGTCCGTATGTGCGACACAGTGCTGGATGCCCCCGGCGTGGCGAACTGCCACTGTACTTGGCGGTACCGGGAAAATACAGGGATGGAGCTGACGCTATTCCGCGGCTGCAGCCTGACGGTGAATGGCACGCGATACACCTTCCGCGGGGCGAAAAAGCCCGTGCTTGTCCATGACAGCATTCTGGAAATCGGCGAAGTAAAGGCACGCTTCCAAATGTTCGCAGGCATGGAGGAGGTTGTGCGCGGATGAGAAAAAAGACGATGCGCCTCCTGACCGGGCTGATGATGCTGTTTTATTTCAGCGCGTTTTTGCTGATTTCTTTGCGGAACGGGACGGTTGATTACCGGGGATTGATGCTGGCGGCAGCGGTGCCGGCCATGATTTGGGCGGGCACGGTGGCGATACCGCGCATCTTCCGGCTGGACAGCCTGCTAATGGCAATCGTGCATTTCCTGTGCGCGCTGGGGGTTCTGATTCTGTATTCCACCCAACCCTCGCGGGGGCTGGGACAGGCGGTAAACTATGCAGCCGGCATGTGCGGCATGCTGGGAGCCGTGCTTGTGATGCGCTCCGTCCGGAAATGGGGCGGGCTGATGCGGGTATTGATGATTCTGTCTGTCGGTCTGCT
>JAZUDA010000111.1:0-3117 GCA_045639455.1 Clostridia bacterium
CAGATTGTCGGCACCCAGGCCGTAATGAACGTGCTGGGCGGCGAGCGCTACAAGATGATTCCCAAGGAGTCCAAGGGTCTGCTGCGCGGCGAATACGGCCGTCTGCCCGCGCCTGTGAATGAGGAAGTCCGCAAGAAGGCCATCGGCAGCGACAAGGTCATTACCTGCCGTCCCGCCGATGAAATCGCGCCGGAACTGGAAAAGTACCGTGCCGCCATCAAGGACTACTATCAGCAGGAGGAGGACGTGCTGAGTTACGCCCTGTTCCCCCAGGTTGCCGAGAAGTTCTTCCAGTACCGTCAGGCTCATAAGCTGGGTATTGACTCCACCTGCCTGAATACGCAGGACAAGACCATGCCCGTATAATCCGTATACATCATCTTTCCGCCTTCCGGGAAACCGGAGGGCGGTCTTTCTTTGCCCGCAGTTGCTTTTTTCAACCGCGCAGAGTATAATTTGAAGGACAGAAACGGAGGATTGATTGTATGAAAATTACCGCCCATCACGCGCATATTTTTCCGGAGCAGAGCCGTGCGGACGGCACGGTGGATGTACTGCTACGTACCATGGACACGTGCGGAATTGACCAGTGCGTTACGTTCGCGCCGTTCGCGAAGCATTACGGGGATCTGCCCGGCACGCCGAACCGTTTTCTGGCGGAGGCAATCCGTCCTAACCGGGAGAGGCTGTTCGGTTTCGGCGTGATTGATTATGAAAAAGGGGATCTGCCGGGGCAGGTAAAGGAAATCCGCGATCTGGGCTTCTACGGCATCAAGCTGCACCCGGCGTTCCAGCATTTCCACGTGCTCGGCGACGCGGCGGAGCAGGTGTATGACGCGGCGGAAAAGGAGGGCCTGTTCCTGACCTTCCACACCGGCGTACACTTTGACCGGATTGAGAATTACAATATTCTGCACTTCGACGAAGTGGCGTACCGTCATCCCGGCCTGCGCTTTTCCATGGAACACATCGGCGGCTATTCCTTCTTCCGCGAAGGACTTGCTGTGCTGACCAACAACAAAAAAAGTCCCAGCGGAAAGCGTGTCTTCGGAGGCTTGACCAGCGTGTTTGATGACAATAAGCCGCTGTGGCGTCTGACGGAGGATGAAATAGTGCAGGCCGTGAAGCAGGCGGGGGATGACACGCTGATTTTCGGGCTGGATTTCCCGTACAACAACGCGGAGCGTACCAAGGCGGATATCCGGGCCGCCATGTCCCTGCCCATTCCCCGGGAAAGCATCGAGAAAATCATGGGCGGCAATCTGCGGCAAATTCTGGGCCTGGAGTGACCTTGTTACATTTCTTTTCTTGACAGAGCAGGCTTTTTGCTCTAAAATACTATAGTGTATAGTATTTTGTGGGAGTTTACCTGTATCCACGCGGTACAGTTGAGTGATTGCCTGTTTTGAAGGGAGGCGGGGCATCCTTTTGCCCCGGAAAATCAAGCGATGAAACGTAAAATTCTGTTGCTGCTCGCGGTTCTGATTCTGGCGGTTTCCCTGCTGGGAATCGCAAACGCCGAGAGTGTGAAAACCTCTATTTCTCTTTCTCAGTCCAAAATGACAGAGCCCGGCACGGTGCTGGCGTCCATTACTGTGACCAACGGCGGGGAGGAGCTTCCCGGTGCCGTGGTGCTGTATGACCCGGCCGGCAATGTGGTAACCGGCTTCGGCGACGGCGGTAGTGTGAACCTGGACCCCGGCGCGTCCAAGACCTGGTCCGGCGTATGGAATGTGACCCAGGACCAGCTGGAAGCGGGGCAGGTCAGCTTTTCTGTTCGCTATCCCTATTTTGACGAAAAATCAGGCGAAATCGTCTATCGGACGGAGCTGGTTTCTGCGGCGATTGCCTACGAGACCTCCCGTACCGAGATGAATGTGAGTCGCAAAATCACGCCTACCATCGCCCGGGAGGGACAGACGGTGTCTGTTGTGTATACCATTACCAACACAGGTACCATCGGCTTGTCCAACATCCGCATCAAGGAAAACGATTCCATCTCCGGCACCAGTCAGAGCATCGAGTCCCTGCCCGCGGGCGAGAGCCGTCAGGTGACTTTCTCCGCCACCATGGGCAATAAGGCCCTGACCAGCGGCGCCACGATTACCTATAAGGCAACGGGAACCACAAAGACGTTGACCTATACCGAAACAAACGCTACCGTCTCCTACGGCGAGGCGGCACTTTCCGCGAAGCTGGCGGCGGACCGTACCGGCGTGACTGTGGGCGAAAAAATCAATCTGACGCTGACCCTTACCGCCACCGGCAACATGAGCTATTCCAATGTGACGGTGACGGATCCCGCACTGGGCGAGGTTTTCACCGGCGAGAGCATCGAGGCGGGGAAGACCCTTACCCTGAGCCGGGAGCTGACGATGCAGGAAAGCGCCAAGTATGAGTTCACGGTTTCCGCGACGGATCAGTCCGGCACGGAGCAGACGCTGCTGGCGGAGCCTGTCGCCATCACCGTTGTGGACCCGAATAAGAAGCTGTCCCTGTCGCTGACACTGTCCAGCAACAAGAATACGATCCAGACCCAGCCTGCGGATGCCCGCTTCACGCTGGTGGTGACCAATACCGGCGAACAGGACGCCACCAAGGTGAAGATTCAGCATGGCGGTACCGATATCGCCACGATTTCCTCCCTGCCCGCCGGGCAGAGCCGCACGGTCGTCCGTGATTTTTCTCTGTCCATGCCCGGCACGTTCCAGATGACCGCGACCGCTACCGATGCCCTGGGCGAGACGCTGACATTCCTCAGCAACGCTCTGTATATCGCGTATTCCGCCGCAACCCCCGTGCCTACCACCATTCCCGCACCTACTGTGGCCCCCGTTGTGCTGGATGACACTCCCACCCTCGCGGATATGGGCACCGGCTTTTCCACGGCCAAGAACATCATGGTATGGGTGTATTACGGCGCGCTGGCGCTGATGGCCCTGACCCTGATTCTGATTCTTGTCGGCCTGATTGCGCGCCTGGCAAGAAAAATCCGCTCCGCCAAGGCACTTGACGTTCTGGAAATGGCCAATCACCGGGACTACACGGAGGAGGCCTCCGAAAAAGACGAACAAGTCGAGTTATCAGGCCGGCCGCTAACAATAAACACTCGTACGC
>JAZUDA010000112.1:0-5261 GCA_045639455.1 Clostridia bacterium
TCACCTCACAGATACAGGATAACGGAGTTCTTGCTCTTGTTGTAGGCAAGAAACCCCAGCGCGAGCGCGGCGCAGGCGAACGCAGAGCCGATTAGCATCATTCTGCCGTCTGGCCAGGCGTTGTCGAGGAAAATCGCGCGCATCTGGGTAATATAGAAATACAGGGGATTGAAGGTTCCGATAAGCTTTTGCATGGTTTCGGAAAGAGAACTCAGGGGGTAGAACATGGGGGTCAGGTACATCCAGGCAACGGTGAAAATATTATACAGGTAAGCAGTGTCCTGAATATAAACGTTGCACACCGCCAGGAACATTCCGAACCCCAGCGTAAATACGGCCGTCTGCAGGAAGACAAATGGGAAGGCAATGGCATGAATAGAAATGGGTGTGCCGGTAAAAATCAGTACCAGTACGAAGCAAATAATGGAAAAAAAGAAATCAACGACGGCAGAGGAAAAACTGGCCAGCGGGAAAATATAGTAGGGGATTCTTGTTTTCCGCATCAGGGAACTGTTGCCTCGGATTGAACGGAGTACGCTTGCCGCCCCGCCGGTGGCAAAGGAGTAAATCATCCGCCCACAGAACAGATACACCGGGTAGTTTGAAATGCTGCTGCTGAACATTCTGGAAAAGACAGCGGTCATAATAATCATTACAAGCAACGGATTCAGAATACACCATGCGTATCCCAAAACCGTACTCCGGTATTTTTTGCGCAATTCACGCTGAATCAGGTTCTTCAGAAGCGGCATGTATTTGATGCCGTTTCGAACGGTCAGCTTCATAGATGTAAAGTTCATCGTTCTGTTTTTTCCTTTCCGGGCTTGTTCCAAATTGTCAAGATTTCCTTGACGGAGTACTTTATAGCAGAATAGACCAGAGTCACTTTTGCTATGCTGCATCGACAAGAGAACGCCATCCGGAAGAGTTCCTTCGCACAAAGCGCCCGGCATTGGACTGCGTAGATATGGCGCGCGGTCATGATGGCACGCAGATCGTCAGGCGAGGCGAGATAGTCTTCCCGATACTTGGCATACAGAAGACGGATGGCCGCCAGCCCTCGTTCCGGGTGGTTGGAAATGCTGTCCTTCTGCAAAAAAACATCGGCCAGCACCGTCTTAAAGTAGACAAGACGGATAGTCTTTGAGGGCCGGATTGCATATTCCCAATCCTGCATCCTGGGGAATGTTTCGTCGAAAGGGATTTGCTTCATTACTTCCGTTTTGCCGAACAAAGTCTGCGTACTGACCAGGTTTCGTTTCAGCAACTGACGTACTTCGATTCTGCCTTCAGGCACATCATCGGCAGGGAAACGCTCTTCTTCCCGCTTGTCAATACTGTGCAACAGAAATGAGCAGAAAATGACATCGGCCTGCGTTGATTCAATCTGCTGTTTTTGAACTGACAACTTTTCTGGACGCCAGATATCATCGCTGTCTAGCAGGGCGATATATTTGCCTCTCGCCGCGGCGATGCCGGCGTTCCGAGCCGCGCAGGCACCTTTGTGAGGCAGGCAAAGGTAGCGGACCCTCGGATCTTCGTAATTCCCAAAAATTTTTGACGTGTCGTCCTGCGAGCCGTCATCGACGATGATGATTTCATAGTCGCTTTCGGTTTGCGCGAAAACGCTTTTCACGGCCCGCTGCAGCAGTTCACATCGATTGAAGGTGGGGATTACCACGCTGACGCATGGGGCCTTGCTTTCTATTTGATTCAAAAACGGATACGCTCCTTTTCTTTTTACAGGCGCGGAAGAAATCAATTCCTTTCCGCTGCGGGACTTCCACGGAAACGGTTTTCATCGAACCCGCCAACGGATTTACATAAAAAACCTTTCCAATTATACCCCTTTTTCTTCCGGAATGCAATCCCTCGAAGCGTTCACGCGTTTTTGCCTTTTACCGACCGTATTTGGCCATTTTGATAATGACAAAACGGGTAATTTATGGTATCATATAAACGTGATGTTTTGTACTTTCTGCCGGGAGGGGCGCAATGACAGAGTGGCTTTCTACCTTCAGGGACATGCTTGAGGACTCGGGTACGATTGTGTTCTTCGGCGGCGCGGGTGTCTCCACCGCCAGCGGAATCCCTGATTTCCGTTCTTCTGACGGGCTTTTCCGCAAGGAGTTCCCGTGGCCCGCGGAGGAGATTCTCAGCCATACTTTTTTCTTTTCCCGTACGGAAGACTTCTATCGCTTTTACCGTCAGCAGATGGTTTATCCGGAAGCGAAGCCGAACTACGCACACCGGTGGCTGGCGGATATGGAGCAGAAAGGGAAGCTGACCGCCGTGGTTACGCAAAACATTGACGGCCTTCATCAGGAGGCAGGCAGTGTGAATGTGTTCGAACTTCACGGCAGCATTCACCGCAACAGGTGCCTTTCCTGCGGGAAACGGTACGCGCTGTCCGATATCGTCAAGTCCGAAACCATCATTCCCCGGTGCGATTGCGGCGGGGTCATCAAGCCTGATGTGGTTCTGTATGAAGAAGGCCTTGACGATCAAACCGTGACAGGCGCTGTTGACGCAATCCGTCAGGCGGATATGTTGATTGTGGCGGGTACCAGCCTTCGTGTTTACCCGGCGGCAGGCCTCCTGCGGTATTTCCGGGGAAAGTATCTTATTCTCGTCAATCGGGACGCAACGGAACTGGACAGCCGTTGCAATCTGGTAATTCACGGCAATATTGCCGACGTCTTCGAGGCGGTGGCAAATCAGGAATGAAAAAAACAATTCAGAGGCATTGAAATGGATTATTTGGAATGCTGCCGGGAAAAGGCAGCGCTTCTTCGAAAAAAAGACTCAGTAAAGATACTGGCGTTGGAGTCTTCCTGCGATGAAACCGCGGCGGCGATTATCGAAAACGGCCGTGTGATTCTGGCAAACGCGGTCTATACGCAGATTCCCATGCATGCGGAATACGGCGGAGTGGTGCCGGAAATTGCCAGCAGGGCACATGTGGGTGCCTGCGACCGGATGGTGGATGAGGCGTTGAAGCAGGCGGGTATGAAGCTTCAGGACATTGACGCGCTGGCAGTTACCTACGGCCCGGGGCTTGTAGGTGCGCTGCTGACGGGTGTCAACTGCGCTAAGGGTCTCAGCTACGCCACCGGCATCCCACTGATTCCTGTCAATCATATTGAGGGGCATGTGAGCGCAAATTATCTTTCCAGCCCGGATCTGGAGCCGCCTTTCGTCTGCCTTGTTGTCAGCGGCGGTCACAGCCATCTGGTAATGGTGGAGGATTACGGTGTGTATCGTCTTTTGGGGCAGACCCAGGATGACGCGGCGGGCGAGGCGTTTGATAAAGCGGCTCGTGTTCTTGGGCTTCCGTACCCCGGCGGCCCGCTGATTGACAAGCTCGCGGAGGAGGGCAACCCACACGCTATGGTTCTTCCGAAGCCGCATCCGGAGGGACGTTACGATTACAGCTTCTCCGGGCTGAAGACCGCCTTTCTGAACGCCGCCCATCGGATGGAGCAGCACGGTGAGGCGCTTCCCAAGGCGGATATGGCCGCTTCGTTTCGTTATGCGGTGGTATATTCCCTGTGCGAAAAAGCGATTCTTGCCGCCAAGGAAACCGGTGCCAGGGCGCTTGCGATGGCGGGCGGCGTTTCCGCCAACGCACTGCTCCGGCGTATGATGACCGAGCAGGCGGCAGAGGCGGGAATCCCCTTGTTTATGCCAAAGCTGAACCTTTGCACGGATAATGCGGCCATGATCGGTTCAGCGGCGTACTATCGATTGATGAAGGGTGAGATTGCCGACTTGTCACTGAATGCTCAGCCTTCGTTAAGATTGGTGGAGTGAAAATTGAAGAAAATAGCAGCGGTTTTTCTGACCCTGGCCTTGCTTCTTTCGTGCGGGTGCTGTGTTGCCTCCACTCCGCAGAAATACTCCGGCACGTTCTTTGATGCCTTTGATACGGTCATTACCATCTCGGGGTATGCTGACACGGAGGCGGAATTCAACCGGGCCTATGAGGGGGCAAAGGAACTGTTCCTTCATTATCATCAGGTTTTTGACGCCTACAACGAGTATGACGGCGTGGATAACCTCTGCAAGGTGAACCGTCTTGCTGCGCAGGGGCCGACTCCTGCCGCAACGGAGCTGCTTGATTTTTTGTCCTGGCTGAAGGAGAAGCAGCCGCTGACCGGCGGCAGGGTGAATGTGGCGATGGGCAGCGTTCTGTTCATTTGGCATGATTACCGCTCGGAGGGTGTTGCTGTTCCGGACAGGAACCTGCTGGAGGACGCGGCCAACCATACGGATTTTGACGACGTGGTCATCGACATCGACAATGGGACCATCCTTTATACAGACGACCGTCTTTGCCTCGATTTGGGTGCTGTCGCGAAGGGGTATACAGCGCAAATCGCCGGGGAGTGGCTTCACAATCACGGGATGCCATCCTATATTATTAACGCTGGCGGCAACGTTGTCGCTGGCGATCCGCCGCTGGATGGCCGAACCGCGTGGGGAATCGGGGTACAAAAGCCTCGGGACGGTGACGGATACCAGGCAATTCTTTACGCGAGCAATGTGTCGCTTGTGACAAGTGGCGACTATCAGCGTTATTACACGGTGGACGGGGTCAATTATCATCACCTGATTGATCCGGACACGCTGTTCCCGGGGCAGTATATGCAATCGGTCACCATTGTTTGTGAGGACTCCGGGCTTGCGGATTTGCTTTCCACGGCGGTTTTCCTTTCGCCCTATGAAGAGGGCAAGGCGCTTGTGACCAGCTTCGATGGGGTAGAAGCTTACTGGGTGCTGGCGGACGGTTCCGCGCGGATGACACCCGGTATGATGGATTATATGCGCTGACGGTTTAACAGGGCACCAATCATCAAGCAATCTATTTTAATCCCTTATTCAGAAAATCTTTTATGGAGGAGGAATACACTATGAGCAACAGCAAGGGAAAAAAGAAAATCAGTGCATGGCTCGTGCTGGTTATTATCGCTGTGATTGCCGCGGTTTTACTTGCAGGAACCAATGAACTGACCAAGGATACCATTGCCGGCCAGGCGGAAAAGGCTGCGGAGGAAAATCGTCTGCGGCTGGTTCCGGGGACTGCTGCATTCACGGCGGTGGAGCCTGTCCCTGAAGGCCTGGACAATCTCTACATCGGCAGCGATGCGGATGGGAACCCGACCGGGTATGTGGGCCAGATTACGGTCACCGGCTTCGGTGGCCCTGTCGAAATTATCGCCGGTATGAATCAGGAGGGTATCCTGAACGGCATCAGCGTC
>JAZUDA010000113.1:0-10203 GCA_045639455.1 Clostridia bacterium
CTTGCCATGCAAAACCGTCACAGCCTGAAGGATTATCTGCTGGCCATCAAGCAGAAAAATCTGCTCGTGCAGGACTTTTTCGCACTGAAGAATATTGATTTTCAGGTGAAGCAGGGCGAAAGCTGGGGCATTGTGGGCAAGAATGGCTCCGGCAAATCCACCCTCTTGAAGTTGATTACCGGCATTCTCCGCCCCTATTCGGGCACCGTGGCCGTGAACGGTACCATCGCTCCCCTGCTTGAATTGGGCGCCGGCTTTGACTCCGATCTGACCGGGCGTGAAAACATTATGATGAACGGCCTGATTTTAGGCATGACAGAAAAGGATATCAAGGCGAAATTCGATGACATCGTTGATTTTTCCGAACTGGAAAAATTCCTGGATGTTCCGCTGCGCAACTATTCCTCCGGCATGAAGTCCCGGCTCGGCTTCGCCATCGCGACCTGCTCCCGCGCTGATATTCTCATCGCGGACGAGGTTCTTTCCACCGGTGACAAGGCCTTCCAGGCCAAGTGCGAGCAGCGCATGCAAAACCTGCTGAAGGACGGTACAACGCTTCTGTTCGTTTCCCATTCCACCCCGGTGGTTCGCAGAGTGTGCAAGAACGCCCTGTGGCTCAACGATGGCGAGGTAAAGATGATTGGCGATACCGAAACAGTAATGAGCGTATATGAAAACAGCTGATTAACCCTCAACTCGAAGGAGAATTAAAGGAGTATTAACAAATGAACATTCGACCTTTGGTAAGTGTTATTATTCCCGTTTATAACGGTGAGGAATTTGTATCAGATTGTCTTGGAAGTGTTTTCGCCCAGACCTTGCAGGGCGTACAGGTAATTTGTGTCAACGATGGCTCCACCGACCGATCCGGAGAAATTCTGGCAGCGTATCAGCAGCAGCACCCCGATATGATAATCGTAACTCAGGAAAACGGCGGCCTGTCCGCAGCAAGAAACGCGGGCATTGAAAAGGCTTCCGGCGAATATATCGATTTTCTGGATTGCGATGATATGCTGCGTCCCAATGCGCTTGAGGTGCTTTATAACCGTGCCCATCAGAATGCACTGGATATGCTGCTGTACGATGGCGATACCGTGTATGCCTCGGAAGACCTTCGCCGGTCAAACCCGGGGTATGAAACTCTATACCATACTAAGGTTAAGCTGGGCACAGAACCCATGACTGGTGAGGCTCTTTTTGTTTGCTTGACAGATGGTGAAAGCTACCGTGCCACAGCTTGTATGTATTTGCTGAGGCTTGACTACGTTCGCTGTCAGGGTTTCCGATTTATCCCCGGAATATACTACGAGGACAATGTCTTTACGATTCAGTGTCTGCTGGGGGCTGAACGGTGCAGTTTAGAGCCTACGCCCTTCTATCTGCGTTCTCTGCGGGGTGAATCAATCGTTACAAGCCACAAAAATTACCGCCATGCCCGCAGCTATTATATCTGCGAAACTGAGATCCAGCATTATCTGCTGACTCATTCCCTCGGTGCGGAAACTATTCGCTGCGCAAATAAACAAATTAATGCCCTGCACCGTCAGGCAGTAAATGCCTACGCTGCCCTGAGTAATGAAGAACGAAAAAAAGCAAAAGAAGAATTCCCGGATGCGATTCTGATTGATGGAATGCTGAATACGGGCATGCCCATGAGGAATGAATCCAAATCCGAAAACAAAAAGACGCTCAGTCAGCCGAAATGGCTAGATAAGAAACTGATGAATCAGTATACAGCTATACCCTATCAGCCGGATACTCCTTTTATCAGTGTGATCTTACCTGTCTATAATGCCGCGGAGTATCTGAAAGAAACCATAGGTGACCTGCAGGCACAGACACTGCATAATATTGAGATGCTCTTCGTGGATGACGGTTCCACCGATGGCTCTGCAGAAATGATTGAGAAATATGCTGCTTCTGATCCCCGTATTCATCTGTTCAGGCAGCAAAATCAATTCGCCGGCGTGGCAAGAAACAACGGTATGGACCATGCCAAAGGTGAGTACCTGCTGTTCCTGGATTCGGACGACCGCTTCAGCCCGGAGCTGGCAGCCTGTACGTATGCCTGCGCAAAGCATGAAGACGCTCAGGTTGTGATATTTCACGCAGATTTGCTGCGGATGCCCAATCGGGAATATGTTCCAGCACAATATCTTTGTCCTTGCAACCGTCTCCCTGAAAAAGTGTTTTCTGCCAAAGAAGCTCGTGATCATATCTTTGACGTGCTGAATCCGTGGACGAAACTTTACCGCCGCAGTTATATTGAGTCTTTGGGCGTGCGGTATCAGGCACTCTTTTCCAGCAATGATTTGTATTTCACCATGATTGCCATGTCTTGCGCGGAAAGAATCATGCCCCTTCCCAAAGTGCTGGTTCACTACCGTGTGGGTATGAGTACTAATATCCAGTCTAAAAAGAGCAAAGCACCTTTGGATGTCTTCCAGGCGTTTACTGCAGTGAAAGAAACCCTGATGGAAAAGGGCACGTACGAAGAATTCCGTCTACCATATGCTGTAAAGGCAGCCGAATCCATGCTTCGCAGTTTAGATACAATGACCTCTCTGGAAGGATACCGGGTGCTGTATGATGCGTTGCACAATGGTGGTTTTTCCTTCATGGATCTAGACATTGTCGCCCCGTCTGATATGAATCATATCGCCAATGGCATAATCAAACTGGCAAGATGTCAAGCTATCCGGGATACGGATTATGATAGCTACGTGCTGGATATTCTTTCAGGAAAAGCCCCGAGTACAATTTTCCAGAGTGCAGCGTCCTTCGCAGGGATGCGCGACATTGCCCTTCTGCGTGAGGAGAACATTGCGCTACGGAACAGCAATGCCTACCGGATTGGTTCTGTTATTACGAAGCCGCTTCATATTTTGAAGGTGCTTTTCAATCAAATTCGCCATTGATATGCTAAAAGCGAGCATGCCCATGAAAGAATTGCTTTTTATGGAAATCGCACGCAATGATTTTCTCGTTTATTAAGGGAACGCTGATTTAACCTGCATTCCCTGAACTCAATCCCACTCAAGAAAACGTACATATTGTAACGTTCTTTTCAGTGTTTCCCCGATGCTCTTTCAATCTAAGAATGACGGAGTGCTTCCCAGATGAAATGCGTAGAAACATTTGAATCCCTGTACCGTAGAGAACCGGAAGACGTATCCTTTTGCCCGTACCGGGTGTGCCCGATTGGAGCGCACTCGGACCACAATTTCGGAAAGATCACCGGGCTTGCCATTGATAAGGGAATCCATATCGCCTACGGGCCCAAGCAAAACGGCGTGGTGGAGGTTTCCTCCCTGCAGTTTGAGCGCAGGGCGCAGTGGCACATCCGGCAAGTGGATGACAAGCCTGTGGGTGACTGGGCGGATTATCTCCGCGGTGCCACCCTGGCATTAGGGAAACGCGTCAACCTGTCTGTCGGGCTGTGCGGCGTGATTGAGGGCAGCCTGCCCATCGGCGGGCTTTCTTCCTCCGCCGCGGTCATTCTTTCCTTCCTAAAGGCGCTGTGCAGCCTCAATGACGTAACACTCTCCCCTGCCGAGCTGATTCAGACCGCGCTGGAGGCAGAGAAGGAATACGTAGGCGTATCGGTAGGTACGCTGGATCAAAGCTGCGAAGTGTATGCAAAGAAAAACCATCTGCTGTATCTGGATACGCTGAATAATCAGTACGAGCTGATTCCGCAGCAGCCCGATATGAAGTCCTATCAAATCGCCATCTTCTTTTCCGGGATCGAACGGACGCTGGCAGGAAGCAAGTTCAACATGCGGGTGGATGAGGCCAGGTCCGCAGCCTACGCCCTGATGGCCTACGCGGGAATGGAGTACGGCAAGTTCAACGAGGCGGCTCTGCGTTCTGTGCCTGTGGATGTATTTCACCAGTACCGTCACAGGCTGCCCGAAAACTGGGCGAAACGGGCGGATCACTGGTATACGGAGTTCGCCCGGGTGGAAGCCGGCGCCGAAGCCTGGCGCAGGGGCGACCTGGAGACCTACGGCAGACTGAGCACTGAAAGCGGGCATAGCTCCATCTACAACTGGGAAACAGGCTCCGAAGAGCTGAAAAAGCTGTATGAACTAATGTGCCACACAGACGGTGTTTATGGCGGTCGCTTCTCCGGCGCAGGCTTCAAGGGCTGCTGCATGGCGCTGATTGACCCTGCCTATGCTGAAACCGTTGAGCGGCAGATTGGTAGCGCCTATCTGAAGGCCTTCCCCAAGCTGGAGGGAAAGTATTCTTTCCACCTGTGTGACAGCGCGGATGGCATCCGGCTTGATTAAGGAGAGTACAAAATGAAATGTGTGATTTTGGCAGCAGGCTACGCCACTCGCCTGTATCCGCTGACCGAGAACTTTCCCAAGCCGCTGCTGAAGGTTGGCGAAAAAACGATACTGGACTGGCTTTTGGACGATATTGACAGCGCCGGGATGGTTGACGGCTATGTTGTCATCAGTAACCACAAATATGCCAATCATTTCTCCCGCTGGGTTGAAGGGAAAAAGCAGCACATTGTAGTTGTAGACGATGGAACGGAAACAAACGAGACCCGTCTGGGGGCCGTACGGGATATTCAATATGCTATTGACACCCTGAAGCTGGACGATGAGCTGCTTGTCGTCGCGGGCGATAATGTGCTGGATTTCTCATTAACCCGCTTTCTTGAATACGCAAAGGAGCGCGGTACAACCTGCGTGATGCGATACGCGGAGCCGGACATGAGCCGGTTGAAGAAATGCGGCGTTCTGGAACTGGATTCGACGGATTTGGTTCTCTCTATGGAAGAAAAGCCCGCTGAGCCCAAGAGTCACTGGTGCTGCCCGCCCTTCTACTATTATACAAGGCAGGACGCCGCGCTGGTAAAGGATGCCATCGAAGGCAAGGAATGCGGCACCGATGCTCCGGGCAGCTTTATTGCCTGGCTATGCGGGTTCCGCCCCGTGCATGCCATGGAAATGCCCGGCAGCAGGTATGACATCGGAAACCTGGCCAGCTATGAGCAGGTTCAGCGGGAATACAAAGGCATCACGAAATAAACCGCAGAGGATACGCTCGTGAAAGAATACAATGTTCATCTGAACGGAATGACCGTACTGGTTACCGGCACCGCTGGCTTTATCGGGTCGAACCTGGTCAAGCGGCTGCTGGCGGATTATCCTGAAATCCGTGTGATCGGGGTGGATAATCTGAATGATTATTATGATGTATCCCTCAAGGAATGGCGTCTGAAGTCGCTGCAAAGCCCCCGGTTTGACTTTGTGAAGGGTGACATCAGCGACAGAGCCATGCTGGAGGAGCTCTTTGGCCGCTATCACTTCGGCGTTGTTGTCAACCTTGCCGCGCAGGCAGGAGTGCGTTACAGCATTACCAACCCGGATGCCTATATCCAGTCCAACATCATCGGTTTTTACAATATCCTCGAGGCATGCCGTCATCATCCGGTGGAGCATCTTGTCTATGCTTCTTCCTCTTCCGTATACGGCGGCAATCACAAAGTGCCTTTCAGCACCGATGATATGGTGGATCACCCCGTTTCCCTGTACGCCGCTACAAAGAAGAGCAACGAGCTGCTCGCTCACGCCTATGCCAAGCTGTACAGTATTCCCTGTACCGGGCTGCGCTTTTTCACGGTCTACGGCCCTGCCGGCCGTCCTGATATGTTCTACTACAGCGCCACACAGAAGCTGCTGCGCGGTGAAACCATTCAGCTGTTCAATTACGGAAACTGCAAGCGCGACTTCACCTATGTAGACGATATTGTAGAGGGCATCGAGCGGGTAATGCAGGGTGCCCCCGAAAAGAAAAACGGCGAAGACGGTCTTCCCATTCCGCCATACGCAGTGTATAATATCGGCGGAGGAACGCCTGAAAATCTGCTTGATTTTGTCAGTACGCTTCAGGAGGAACTGGTTCGTGCGAAGGTGCTGCCCCCTGATTACGACTTCGCGGCCCACAGAGAGCTGGTCGGTATGCAGCCGGGCGATGTACCCGTAACCTACGCGGACAGCACGGCGCTGGAGACTGATTTCGGTTTTACGCCGAAAATCGGCATTCATGAAGGCCTGCGAGCCTTTGCGGAGTGGTACAGGGATTACTACCGGGTATAACAGACCGCCGCTGACGTATCGGAATAATGGACGCGGCACGGATACCATATGCAACAACGGAATCGCGGATATATTGAAAAAGAAACGATGCCGGACACACCTTCATGTCAGAAAGAGTTACCGCAGAGATGCCGGGTGGCGACAGCTGATGAACGACGATAAGGAGTATTTTTATGAAAATCGCGGTTGCCGGTACAGGCTATGTCGGTCTTTCCATTTCTGTTCTTCTTGCCCAGCACCACCATGTGACAGCAGTGGACATCATCCCGGAAAAAGTTGACATGATTAACAAGAGACTCAGCCCCATACAGGATGAGTACATTGAAAAATATCTGAAGGAAAAAGAGTTGGACCTGACCGCCACGCTTGACGCGGAGGCTGCCTACGCGGACGCGGATTATGTGGTGATTGCCGCGCCGACCAACTATGACACAAAGAAGAATTTCTTTGATACCAGCGCAGTGGAAAGCGTTATTGCTCAGGTCATCAAGGTTAATCCATATGCGATGATGGTCATCAAGTCTACGATTCCCGTAGGCTACACCCTTTCCGTACGGGAAAAGTTCCATTGCGACAATATCCTCTTCAGTCCCGAATTTCTCCGAGAGTCCAAGGCACTCTACGATAACCTGTACCCCAGCCGTATAATCATGGGTACCGATCCGGAAAACGCCCGGCTGGTCAAGGCGGCTCAAACGTTCGCGGGTCTTCTGCAGGAGGGCGCGCTGAAACCGGACATCGATACGCTGATGATGGGCTTCTCCGAAGCGGAGGCGGTCAAGCTGTTCGCCAACACCCATCTGGCGCTGCGAGTTTCCTTCTTTAACGAACTGGATACCTACGCGGAAATGAAGGGCCTGAGCACAAAGCAGATTATCGATGGCGTATGTCTTGACCCCCGCATCGGCTCTCATTACAACAATCCTTCCTTCGGCTACGGCGGTTACTGCCTGCCAAAGGATACCAAGCAGCTGCTGGCCAACTATACAGACGTACCGCAGAACATGATGACCGCAATCGTTGAGAGTAACCGTACCCGTAAGGATTTCATTGCCGGCCGGGTGCTTGAAATGGCGGGTGCGTACGGCGACAGCGAGGAATGGAACGCGCAGAAGGAGCACGAGGTCGTTGTAGGCGTGTACCGCCTGACCATGAAGAGCAACAGTGACAACTTCCGTCAATCCTCCATTCAAGGCGTGATGAAGCGCATCAAAGCCAAGGGTGCGACAGTTGTCATTTATGAGCCCACATTGGAGGCCGGATGCACGTTTTTCGGTTCCAAGGTAATCGGGGATTTGGACGAATTCAAGCGTATTTCCAATGCCGTCATCGCCAACCGCTACGACAGTTGCCTGGACGATATTGCCGAAAAGGTCTATACCCGCGATATTTTCAGAAGAGACTGATACTCAACCCGCGCCGTATCCAAGACGGCGCGGGTTTCTTTCTTCCGGCAAAGCGGTTTCTATTGCCGACAAATGTTTTTTATGGTACAATGCTCTTTGAGGTAAAAGATTTTTTCAAAGGAGTATATCCGCGATGAATGACAAATTTACTCTTCAGGCCGCCCGTGAATGCGCTACGCTGACTGCCCATCACGGCGGCGGAAAGGATCGCCCTTTTTGGAATCCTTATTCTTTTCAGTTCATGTATGTGCCCGCGTTCCAGTTTTCTCCCCTGCCCGGTTATACTAAGTACGCCTATCACGCCGTGGATGAGGCCGGGCACGCGTATGACTTCACCGCCGATACCGCTACCGCACCTTTGACGCCCATCTGGGGCGATATTCCGGAGGGCGTAGTTCGCCTGAAAGTGAATGCGGTCGACAAGGACGGAAATGAGGCCGAGACCGTCGGCACGCGCACTTTTTTCAAGCTGGCGCCTTTTTCCGAGGATTTGGCCGAAAAAGCCTGTTCCTACAAGGCCGCGGCCGCCAAGGCGTACGATTATGCCATGAACCAGTCCTTTATCCGCCATTGGCTGACGCACGGTACACCCGACCCGGAGTATAACCTGAACGTGTACCCCAGCAAAATGATTTCCGCCATTATCCGCGCGATGCTGTACTATGCCCGCGTATGCCCCGAAAAGGCCAAAGAGGCCCTGAAGGTGGCGACCAACGCCGCGGACTATCTGATCGGCATCACACCCCGCGATGGCGCGATGAAAGACCTGCCGCCCGTCTACTATATCAATTTCCGGCCGAACCCGGAACAACAGCATAACGCCACCGCTGCCGACCGCATCCACTGGATGATGACCATTTACCCGGCGCACGTTGGCAGCGCGTACCTGATGCTGGAGGAAAAGACCGGCGAGAAAAAGTATTTTGACGAAGCGCTGAAAATCGGCAATTTTTATAAAGAAAACGTGCAGGAAAACGGAAGCTGGTATCTGATTTACGATAACCGTACCGGTGAACTTCTTTCTTCCAACTACTGCACGCCGTTGGAAAGAATTGTTCCCTTCCTGATGGCTTTGTATCAACGCACCGGCGATGAATGCTGGAAGAAGCTGGCCGACGGCGGCATTGAGTATACAAAGAAAAATGTGTTCAGCTCCTACGAATGGGAAGCGCAGTTTGAAGACTCCAGTTGCTCCGAAAACTATTCTAACCTGACCCACTATGGCGCTACCGCCATGGTACGTTACCTGACGCGATACTACGCCGATGACGAGGAAAGCATGAAGGCCGCGGAGGATTTGATGCGGTTCGCGGAGGATCAGTTCGTCATTTGGAAGAAGCCTTCGCCTTGGAACAAAAGAGGCTTTGACACAAGCCTGTTCACAACACCCTGCGGGCTGGAGCAGTACGCCTGGCATGTGCCGATTGACGCCAGCACCGGCGATATTCTTGTCACCTTCCTGGCCCTGTACAAGGCAGGCCGGGGTGAGCTGTATCTGGAAAAGGCAAAGGCGCTGGCCAATGCCATTGTCGGCGTGCAGCGTGAGGACGGTATGATACCCACCCACTGGATGACGGACGAAATGCGCAACGGCGGGCATTTCTGGATTAACTGCATGTTCAGCAGTGCCTCCGCCTTGCTGGAGTTGGGTGAAGTAGTGGAATAATCTTCGGAGGAAAGCCATGCCGCAATTGATCATGAACTGGGAAAACGATGGTGCAGCACCCGAAACGGTTGAGCTGCCCGAAGACTGCACCCTTGTCCGCCTCCCGCAGATGGAGAACGCCGTCAATGAATGGCTGGACATTCTCTACAAGGGGATAACCTCCGAACGTCGGGACGAGGCCTATTTTCAGTCTCGGATGGTCGAACACTTCGACTATGACCCGAATCAATGTTTCTTTGTACTGGTCAACGGTACCGCCGCAGCGACGTTCAGCGTTTTCTGCAACCGCGAAACAAAGAGCGGCTATATCCATATGGTTTCCTGCAAGGAAGAGTACCGCGGACGCGGAATCGGGACGCTGATGTGCCGTCTGATTGTGAAGGAACTGAAGGAAAACGGCATGCGGAATGCCTACCTGACGACGGACGATTTCCGGATTCCCGCCATCAGAAGTTACCTCCGCGCCGGGTTTGTCCCGGATGAATCCACCGACGATTTCAGGGTACGCTGGAAAGCGATTCGGGAGCTGATCGGTCAGTAACCGTGATACCCCCTTCCGGAGGTGAGCTGGTGGAAGCATTTCCTGTTTCTTACCGTTTGATTCGATCAAGGCGTAAAAGCGTTGCCGTGGAAATCAGGGACGGCGAAGTGACAGTTCGTGCGCCGCTGCGATATCCTGAAGAAGAACTTCAGCGATTGCTGTGGCAAAGAAAAGAATGGATTTCACGAAAGGTGAAGCTGCAGCAGCGCCAGCTGGAAAGCGCATCCGCCGAAGGGCTTCTGACGGACAGGGACATTGCCGAGCTGACACGTCAGGCGCAAGAGGAACTTCCGCCGCTTGTCGCCAAATGGGCTTCCGTTATGGGCGTGACATACGGTCGCGTCACCGTTCGGTGCCAGCGGACACGCTGGGGCAGCTGCTCCGCGTCAGGCAATTTATCCTTCAATTGTCTGCTGATGCTATGCCCTGAACAAGTCCGAGAAGGAGTCGTTATCCATGAACTGTGTCACC
>JAZUDA010000114.1:0-2092 GCA_045639455.1 Clostridia bacterium
CAGAATCACCGCCAGCACGTACCATACGAAGCCCGGCAACACCCGGAACAGAATAGGCAATACCTTCAGCATCATCGCCGTGTAGAAGAACAGGTCGGCAAAGCTGTCCAGTGCGGAGCCGAACCGGCTCTGAATCTTCATTTTCCGGGCAACGAAGCCATCCAGCGCATCGCTGATGCCGCTGATTGCGTATACGGCGTAGAACGCGGTACTCGGAACAGCCAGGAACAGAAACAGCAGCGTCCCCATAATCCGAACCGAGGTAATCAGGTTTGCAAGGTTCTTCTTCAGCATGATTCGGCACTCTTTCGCAAATAATTATTAACCTGCAATATTATACTCCCCCGGGCTGATAATTTCAACCCGGGGGTCTGTTTCTTCATCAGGTCTGAATCTGCAGCTGCTGCTCCAGCGAGCCGTCATCCTCGAATACCATCATATCCCGCACATCCAGCGATACCTGCTGGCCGGTCTTCAATGTACGGTAGGCGAAGCCGTTGGCGATGACCCGTACCAGCGTGTCGCCAATTCGGATGCGGCAGTCATCCACATCGCCCAGATAGTACTGAGCCTCCAGCGTACCGGACAGGGGGCCATTCTCCGCGAAAACAATGTTTTCCGGACGGACGGCGATCTCGACCTTGCCGGTCCGTTCACCCGTATAGGGCAGACGCTGATTGGCCAGGCCGGGCAACACGATGGAATCGCCCTCCACAACGCCCTTGAAGAAGTCCACCTTGCCCAGAAAGTCCGCGACAAACTGGTTCTTCGGTGTGTTGTAGATTTCCTCCGGCGTGCCGCACTGCTGCACCACGCCCCGGTTAATCAGGAAAATTCGGTCGCTCATGGCCATGGCTTCCGTCTGGTCATGGGTTACATACACCACGGTGATGCCCAGCTGACGCTGAATCTCCTTGATTTCAAACCGCATGCTCTCGCGCAGCTTGGCATCCAGGTTGGACAGCGGCTCATCCAGCAGCAACAGCTTCGGTGCAGCCACCAGCGCGCGGGCAAGAGCAACACGCTGCTGCTGGCCGCCGGAGAGCTGGTTCGGGGACCGCTCGGCGTACTGGGACAGATGGACAATCGCCAGCACCCGTTCCACAGCCGTCTTAATCTTGTCCTTGGGGGTCTTCTTGATGGTCAGGGGGTAGGCCACGTTGTCAAACACGTTCATATGAGGCCACACGGCATAGGATTGGAACACCATGCCGATGTTGCGTTTTTCCGGGGGAATAAAGGTCTTGCCGCCGCTGACCAGCTGGTCATCGATGTACAGTTCGCCCGTGGTGGGCTTTTCAAAACCGGCGATGATGCGCAGCATGGTGGTCTTCCCGCAGCCGGAGGGACCCAGCAGGGTGATGAATTCCCCCTCATGGAAGGTTTCATTGAATTCCTTCAGTACCACATTATCACCGAACGCCTTGGTGATGTGCTTAATGGTTACAGTTGCCATAATTCATGCAGTCCTTTCATCAGATGGAGAACTCGCCCTTGGTCAGACGGTTCAGGATAAAGTTCAGGATGACAACGATCAGCAGAATGCCGAAGGCCATGGCACAGCTCTGGGGCTGGCTGGTGAATGTCCAGTACTCATACAGCTGGAAGCCGATGGTCTTGGTCGTACTGGAATACAGCAACGTTGTCATGGATAGCTCGTAGAAAGTCGGAATGAAAATCAGGAACCAGCCTGCTGCGATGGAGGGGAAAATCAGCGGGCCCGTAATCTTGAACATGGTGTGCAGCCAGCTGGCACCGGATACCTGGGAGCATTCTTCCAAGGATACATGAATCTGACTCATGGCGCTGACCACCGTACGCATACCCATCATCATGTACTTGATCAGGTACGCCACAATCAGGATGTAGGCGGTGTTGTAAATGTTCAGGCCGAAGGAGCCCTTCATGGTCATAATCAGGCCCAGGGCAATAACGACGGAGGGAGAGCCGGAGCCCAGGGTGATGAGGAAGTTGGGAACCTTCCGGCCCCGCACCCGGGTGCGCTGCAGCAGATAGCTCATCACACAGGCTACCACAATACCGATGGTGGCGGTGATCACGCCGTAAACCAGTGAATTCTTCAGGCAGTTCA
>JAZUDA010000115.1:0-1862 GCA_045639455.1 Clostridia bacterium
TAATCGCTGCAAATGCACTCACTTTATACCACTCCTCTTTGCCATTCGATATTCCGTATACCTCTTCTTCAGTGTGGATTCACCCATCCCCAGTTCCTCTGCTACCTGCTTCATTCTTTCAAATCTCTTTTTCTTTATAAATCGGTCTATTTGAATTGATTGGCTTGACGGTCATACGATACACCGAGCTCCGAGAGGCGCTCCGCAAGGTCAGTCGCGGAGAGATCCGCGTCTTCGCAAAGCGCTTCCAATGTGGGATACCGGTCCCGGAGGGCGGTGTTGATGACACTCAGCAGCATCACCGGATCCTGCGGTAAATACATGGCGTTTCTCCTTATCTGTTCAGCTGCTTGAGTACGGACAAATCCTTGACAAGCAGATTCCGGGAGATGTGGCTGCCGGGGGCGTATTCCAGAATCCAGTCCGCGTCGGGAGAGTATTTGTTGGTCAACTCCAGCAGGTTGAGCATTTCCGCCTCGGAGTAACGGTTGCCGGCCTCAAACATGGGACGGTGGGTGTCTCCGCAGCCATCATTGTTATGCAGATGGTAGGAACGGATACGGGTGTTCAGGGCGCAAATCACATGAGTGATATCCCAGCGGTTAATCAACGCGTGGCCCACATCCAGTAGCGCACCCACACTGTCGGGCAGCGCGTGGAACAGATCAATGAACTGCTCCTCGTTGAACAGCGTGTTATTCTTGACCCAGTGGCCCACGTTTTCGACCGTCAGGTTAATCTTGCGTCCCTGCGCGATTTCGGCCAGTTCCAAAATCGTATCCACCGCGTAGTCCCGCAGCAATTCCTTATCTTCCTCGGGGATATCACGCATATGATGGGTATGAAGGACGATGGAAGAAGCGTTGAACTGCTCGTACACATCGAAGGCGCGCTTCCATGTGTCAATCATTTTTTCACGTTCCGGGCTGCCGGGTTCCGCGGCGCATTCCACGTCGGTAAAGGGGCCGTGGAGAGTCATGGGATACGCGGCAAAGCGGTCAAGGTCCGCCGCCTGGTTCTCCATGAAGCCGGGCTTGTCAAAATAGCAGCCAAGCTCCAGGCCTGTACCGGGAACGGCGTTCGCGACGGCAAGAAGAAGATCGTAATCATCAAAATGAGCGCAATAGGAAGCGTTCAGAATCTTATGCATAAACATCAATCCTTTCATTATGATGGCTTCATTATACCATGAAAGAAGGAAAAAGCAAGGAAAAGTTCGGTTGACACAGAATTGA
Organism: Clostridia bacterium; assembly: GCA_045639455.1. GTDB lineage: Bacteria > Bacillota > Clostridia > Christensenellales > Aristaeellaceae > JAZUDA01. The sequence goes on from JAZUDA010000115.1 coordinate 1,236, forward strand.
CACAATAAACTTCGGTATGTTCTATGGAAAATAACAAAATAGTACGGAATATTCAATGTTCGCCACTTGAAATTGTTCCGCAAAACTGATACAATAGAGTAGCCGGCCGCGCAGGCTTATTTTGTGTGCGCTTTGGTTTGGCCGGCAATCTCAATTGAGGAGGAGATTCCAATGAACAAGAAGTACGTGTACCTCTTTAGTGAGGGCAACGCCGACATGCGTGAGCTGCTGGGCGGCAAGGGTGCCAACCTGGCCGAGATGAGCCGCATTGGTCTGCCTGTTCCCCAGGGCTTCACCATCACTACCGAAGCCTGCACCCAGTATTATGAAGACGGCCGCACCATCAACCCCGAGATCATGGCCGAAATCAAGAAGAACATCACCAAGATGGAAGAAATCAACGGCAAGAAGTTCGGTGATATGAAGAACCCGCTGCTGGTTTCCGTCCGTTCCGGTGCCCGCGCCTCCATGCCCGGCATGATGGATACCATCCTGAACCTGGGCCTGAACGATCAGGTTTGCGAAGCGATGATCGCCGGCAACCCCGATCCCAAGTTCGCCCGTTCCGTGTATGACAGCTATCGCCGCTTCATCCAGATGTACTCTGACGTCGTTATGGAAGTCGGC
>JAZUDA010000116.1:0-3298 GCA_045639455.1 Clostridia bacterium
AAGAACGGCGACATCATGCTGCTGGAAAACACCCGTTTCCATGCCGAAGAAGAAAAGTGCGATCCCGAATTCTCCAAGGAACTGGCTTCCCTGGCTGAGATTTATGTAAACGATGCTTTCGGTACCGCTCACCGCGCTCATGCTTCTACTGAGGGCGTGACCCACTACCTGCCTGTTTCCGTTGCCGGCTACCTGATCGGCAAGGAGCTGTCCATCATGGGCGGTGCCCTGGAGAATCCTGCCCGTCCCTTCGTTGCCATCCTGGGCGGCGCCAAGGTTTCCGACAAGATTGGCGTTATCTCCAACCTGCTTGACAAGGTTGATACCCTGATTATCGGCGGCGGCATGAGCTACACCTTCCAGGTTGCTCTGGGTGGCCATGTGGGCGGTTCCCTGGTTGAACTGGACAAGGTTGAGCTGGCAAAAGAAATGCTGGCCAAGGCCAAGGAAAAGGGTGTTGAGCTGCTCCTGCCCGAGGATAACGAAGCCGGTGACAGTTTCTCCAACGAATGCATGCGCATCACCGTTCATTCCAAGGAAATTCCCGACGGCTTCGAAGGCCTGGACATCGGTCCGGAAACCCGCGTTCTGTTCGCTCACGCCATCCGCAAGGCCAAGACCGTTGTCTGGAACGGCCCCATGGGTGTTTGCGAATTCCCCAACTTCGCCGAGGGCACCCGCTGCATCGCCCGCGCTGTTGTTGAGAGCGGTGCCGTATCCATCATCGGCGGCGGCGACAGCGCTGCTGCCATCACCCAGCTGGGCTTCGGTGACAAGGTAACCCACATTTCCACCGGCGGCGGTGCTTCCCTGGAGTTCCTGGAAGGCAAGAAGCTGCCCGGCGTTGAAGCCCTGAACGACAAGTAATTCAAACTCCTTACGGGGGCACGGGCGGCTGCCTGTGTTCCCCGTTTTTTCGAGGAAAGCCATCACCTGAATTAACATTATAGGAGGACAATCTCATGCGTAAGCCCATTATTGCCGGTAACTGGAAAATGAACAAGACCCCTGCCGAGGCCGCTGCCCTGGTAAACGAACTCAAGCCCCTGGTAGCCGATGCCACCTGCGACGTAGTCGTATGCGTGCCTGCTGTTGACTTTGCTGCCGTGAAGGAAGCCGCCGCCGGCTCCAACATTCATCTGGGCGCTCAGAATGTACACTTCAAGGCCAGTGGTGCCTACACCGGCGAGCTGTCTGCCGATATGCTGAAGGCTGCCGGCGTGGAATACGTCATCATCGGCCACAGCGAGCGCCGTCAGTACTTCGGTGAGACCGACAAGACCGTGAACCTGCGCGTTCAGGCTGCCGTTGCCGCCGGCTTGAAGGTAATCCTGTGCGTGGGCGAATCCCTGGAAGAACGTGAAAACGGCTACACCAACGCCCTGGTGGAATATCAGACCCTGATTGCCCTGACCGGTCTGACCGATGCGGAAGTGAAGAACGTTGTGATTGCCTACGAGCCCGTATGGGCCATCGGCACCGGCAAGGTTGCCACCGATGAGCAGGCCAATGAGACCATCGGCGTTATCCGCGAAGCACTGCGCCGCAAGTACGGCAAGCGCATCTCCGACGCTGTCCGCGTCCAGTACGGCGGCTCCATGAACCCCAAGAACGTGGATGGCCTGATGGCTCAGCCTGAAATCGACGGCGGTCTGATCGGCGGTGCTTCCCTGAAGGCTCCCGATTTTGCCCGTGTTGTCAACTACCAGAAGTAATTAAAGGAGTATTCGCCTGATGAGCAAGAATATGACTGCCCTGCTGATTATGGACGGTTTTGGCTTCAACCCCGCTGAAAAGGGCAACGCCATCCGCCAGGCCGGCACCCCCGTGCTGGATCAGCTGATGGCCAAGTATCCCCACACCCTCATCGGTGCCTCCGGCATGGACGTAGGTCTGCCGGACGGTCAGATGGGCAACAGCGAAGTCGGCCATACCAACATCGGTGCCGGGCGCATTGTTTATCAGCAGCTGACGCTGATTACCAAGTCCATTCGTGACGGTTCCATGATGACCAACCCCGTGCTGGTTCGCAACATGAAGGCCGCCATCGACAACGGCAAGGCCATCCATATCATGGGCCTGATGGGAACCGGCGGCGTTCACAGCCACGAGGATCACCTGTTCGGTTTGATGGACATGGCCAAGGCCATGGGCTGCAAGGAGCTGTACGTTCACGCCATCATGGATGGCCGTGATACGGACCCCCATGACGGAAAGCGTTTCCTGCAGAATGTGCAGAACAAGATGGACGAAATCGGTCTGGGCGTGATTGCCTCCGTTTCCGGCCGTTACTATGCCATGGACCGCGACAACAACTGGGATCGCGAAGAAAAGGCTTATGCCGCTTTCGTGTACGGTGAAGGTGATCATGCCGCCAACTGGCAGGAATGCATTGATCGCAGCTATGAAGCCGGCGTGACCGATGAATTCATGATTCCCTGTGTGACTGCCGAGTGCGGCCGTGTGCAGAAGGATGACACCGTCATCTTCCTGAACTTCCGCCCTGACCGGGCCCGTGAAATGACCCGCATCTTTGTGGATGACAATTTCACCGGCTTCCAGCGCCGTTTCGGCCGCTTTCACGTAAATTATGTATGCATGGCGCAGTACGATGCCACCATGCCCAATGTGGAGGTTGCCTATCCCCCGGCTGACCTGAGCAATGTACTTGGCGAGTACCTGTCTTCTCTGGGCAAGACCCAGTTCCGTATTGCCGAAACCGAGAAGTACGCCCACGTTACGTTCTTCTTCAACGGCGGTTTGGAAAAGCCTTACGAGGGTGAGGATCGGCTGGTCATTCCCTCCCCCAAGGTTGCCACTTACGACCTGAAGCCCGAAATGTCCGCCTACGAAGTGACGGAAAAGGCTGTTGAGGCTGTAAACTCCCGCAAGTACGATGTGATGATTCTGAATTTCGCCAACTGCGACATGGTCGGTCATACCGGCGTCATGGAGGCTGCCGAGAAGGCTGTCCGTACCGTGGACGAATGCATCGGCAAGGTTGTAAATGCCATTCTGGCCAACGGCGGCCGCGCCTTTATCACCGCGGACCATGGCAATGCCGACCAGATGATTGATCCCAAGACCGGCGATCCTTTCACTGCCCACACCACTAACCCTGTCCCCTTCCTGGCCATCGGCCCCGAAATGGAAGGCAAGACGCTTCGTGAAGGCGGCGTGCTGGCGGATATCGCCCCCACCATGCTCAAGAGCATGAACCTGCCCGTTCCTGCCGAAATGACCGGCAAGAGCCTGCTGTAACTCCGCAAAAACTTCGGCGCGTGCGATAAAACGCACG
>JAZUDA010000117.1:0-7632 GCA_045639455.1 Clostridia bacterium
TTCATCATCGTAAAGGCGGGTCATCTTCTGGTCTGTGGCGTACTTGGTTCGCAGATAATTCTGCCGAGTGGTAATCGCCGCGTCCAGCAGCTTTTCCTGGTTCATCATATTGCCGGACGCGCCGCGCACCAAATTCCGTACACCCAAGGCCAGCTGAAGCACATCATCCTCCAGCAGGGACAGCTTCTGGTCGTAGGTGGTTTCCGCCGCCAGCAGCGCAAGCTGATAGGTCTCAATCTGGTCGCGGTAGGACTGAAGCGTTGCCAGTTCCTTGGAGGAATAGCCGGAAGTATATACCTTACACACGCTGCTGCCACGGCTTGCCCAGGCGCCCTCCTCCGCCACATATTCAATGTTGGACACGCCTTCATCGCTGTACACCACTTCGTTGCGGACCAGCAGCGCATCGCCGGTATAGCTGTCACCCAGGGAACCGCTTGTCACCTGCGCCCGGCCGGAAATCCCGCTGCCGGCGGGAACAATTGCCGTATAGGCGTAATACACCGCAAACACGAGCAATGCAATAATCAAAAAAACGGTCACGGGACTTTGTTGTTTCTTCATAGGAGCAGCTCCTTCGGAAATTTATCGGTACATCCTGTTTTCAGCCTTAACGGTTTTGTTGCGCCTTCCGTGTTTTCTGCGGGAAAACAGGGTTTTCAACAGTTTGACGATTCCCGCGATTACTCCGAGGAAAAGCACAAGTGAAACCACACCGAACGTTGTCAATGGCGGGAAGGGATTGGGATCCGCCAGCGTTTCCGCCTCGATTTCCGCCAGCGATTTGGGGGCGTTGGCCCGTTTCGCCACTTCCCTGGCGGCAACAAGGTCGTATACCACTGTTTTTGAAGTGCGCTCGTCATAATAGGTCAGTGTACCCATGATATCGCCCATATGAACAGGTGCCGAGAAAGAATCCGTATAGGAAATCATCGCCAGGCTTCGCAGCTCGCGAGCCAGGTTCTCCACCTCGTCCTGAGTTGTCACGATGGTGACGCTTTCATCCCCCTGCTTGACCAGGCGCAGGGACAGCTTGCCCTGCTGAGGATCGTCCAGCGCGTACCCTGAAGTCTGCACCGTGAAGGGGAACATGTCGTACAGTTCCTCAGGGGTAACCGCCACATACTGCGCAAAGCCATAGTCAAACAGCCGGATAGTATCGGACCAGCGCCCGTTTTCGCTGGAATACAGCACAACGGAAATCAGGTCGATGCCGTCTTTTTTCGCATAGCCCACGAAACAGTAGCCTGCCTTGCCGGTGGTACCGGTCTTCACGCCCAGGCAGTAGGGATAGTAGTACTTCCCGTCCAGGTTGGCAGTTGGTGACATGATATAGCTTTTTCCGCTTGTCATGGAGGTGGCGGAGGTAGTATTGGTACGGGGCTTTGTCCACTGCCACGTGCCGGCAATTTGAGCAAAGGTCTCGTTCTGCATGGCGTAGCGGGTCATTGTTGCCAAATCTCGGGCCGTTGTGTAGTGGTCATCGTCATGCAGGCCGTGCGGATTCGTGAAATGGGTATTGGTGCAGCCCATCATCTGCGCCTGAGAATTCATCAGGTCGACAAAGCCATCCACACTGCCGGAAACAGCCTCCGCGATGGCAATCGCGCCGTCGTTACCGGAGCGGATCATGGTGGAATACAGCAGGCTTTCCATGGTCAGCTGTTCCCCTGCCGTCAAAGGAATCACAGAGGAATCGTCCGGCAGGTTCACCGCGTTGGGAGAAACCGTAACTGTTTCGGAAAGGTCTGATGTCAGCAGGCCCAGGTACACCGTCATAATTTTCGTGGTGGAAGCGGGGAACATATGCACATCGGCATTCTTTTCAAAAATGACCGTGCCGGTCTTTGCCTCCATCAGGATAGCAGACGAGGCCAGCAGCATATCCCCATTGAGAAGCTCCGGATGCGCGGGGTCGTATACATCGGCGTTATCCGGATAGGTGGGCTTCACATATCCGTCCAGCGTTACTGCCAAAGCGGAGGAAGTAAGAAACATAAGCACCGCCAGCAGCGCCGCCAGCCGTTTCCACATTCCTTTCAAGTGCAGTCCCCCTTTCCGTAAAGCATTACATTTTATTATACCACACAATGGCAAGAAAAAGAAATCGCTTTTTTGTGAATTTTCCGTCATCTTGTTCCCACGTGCCCGAAAAAAAGGCAAAAAAAACGGCAGCGGATTTGCTGCCGTCTGTATTCCGATGGTTATTTTCCTTCCAACTGTGCCGTCAGCTCGCGAGCCTCGGGCAGACAGGACATAAAGACCGCATCGGGCTCCAGCGTGACACCGTAGTGGTCGCACAGTTCCTCCACCGTCACCACCATGTAGCCCTTGATTTCCAGCGTTTCCAGGACAGAGGCGGCATAGGTTGCTACCAGGGTGTTCATATCATGCATCAGCACCACGGTGCCCGGATTGGTGTTATAGTTCACCCGCTCGGAGATATAGCTTGCCGTCAGCGATTTGTTTGAGTCGCCCGAGGCCTGGCTCCAGTGGATCTGCGGCAGGCCCAGCTTCGCCTCCAGGAAGGCATCAAACTGTCCGCCGGGTGCCCGCATCAGCGTTGCCTTGCGGCCCATGATGCCGACCAGCAGGTCGTCCAGTTTTTCCCGCCACTCGTAGATCCGTTCATCGCCGGATTTCAGATATTCGTGTTCCCAGTTATGGCTGCCCACGCTGTGACCGGCGTCCTGCTCCCGGCAAATCACATCCGCCGCGTTCTCCGCCATCGTCCCAACAACAAAGAAGGTGGCCGTGGCGCCATAGCGGCGAAGCTGATCCATCAGCGCCATGGAGCTTTTTCGGACAGGGCCGTCATCAAAGGTGAGCGCGATAAACTTATGCCGGCTGTTGTCGGTCTGCGTCTGTCCGTACTCATTCATGGTGGGGCGCAGGGCGGAATAAAACACATCCGCGTGCATCAGCGTATTTTTGCCGGGGTAGAGCGTGTCCGCGCGATAATGCAGGGACAGCTTCGCGGGTGTCAGCGTGAAGGGCGTCTGCTCCAGCGCTTCCCGGCTGCACAGCGCGTCCAGCGCGGCCGGATCCGCCTCCGTGCCCGGGAAATAGGCCGTCAGTTGCTGCCGGACAGCGTCTGAAAGCAGCGCCCAGCTGTCTTCGGTCAGCAGATCGTTCAGCGTCAGCCGGGCGCCCGTTGTCATGTTGTACACACGGGCGTCAAAATCCACCGCCGTCTGTTGCTTTTCCGTGACCGTCCGGCATACTGTCAGGAAGCTCATTACTTCCGTACCCGTGCGGGTGATTTCCGACCCCACGTCCATATAGGAGGTCATCGTATTGTTGGTGACCCCTTCCAGCGTGAACCGGTTTTGTTCCGCCAGGCCGTCAATGACGCCGGCCATTTCCTCATTCACGGATTTCAGCGCCGTTTTGGGATAGGTGCGGCGGATGTAGGAATCGCCGTTCACATGTTCCTTTTCCGCGGTGCGCTGGGTGAATGTCAGTGCCTTCGGATAGGCGACATACGCCCCTGCCAGCGCCTGGGAGCAAAGAAGCGCCAGGCACAGGGCAATGGGCAGGATTCGTTTCAAAAACACGTTTTTTTCTTCTTTCCGTTTACTGTACAAAGTCATGGCTGGTATTCTGGCCCTTGCCGGTTACCTTTTCCCTGCTGCCGTCCAGCGCCGGATCCACATACCGGTCAAACCAGCTCTCCAGATGCTGCTGCATGGTCATCCGCAATGTCTGCAGTTCTGGCCGGTCAATCAAATTCGTTTCCTCGCCGGGGTCGTTCACAAGGTCAAACAGCTCGTCCGGTCCGTCCGGATAGCGGTGTACCAGCTTCCAGCCGTGGGAGCGGATCATTCGCACCGGGCCGTACTCGTCAAAGACGACAACCTCGTTTTCGTCCGGCACATTCCGGTTCTCAAGCAGTTCCGTCACATCGTGCCCGGGCAGACGGCCGGGCTGTTCATACTCTACGCCGCACAGATGCAGCAGGGTAGGCAGGAAGTCGTAATGGCTGATCATGTTCTCGTTCACATAGTCCTCGGGAATATGACCCGGCCAGCAGAATATGCCGGGAACCTTGACGGAGGTATCGTACATATTCATGGGATAGGTACCGTTGCCCTTGCCCACAATGCCGTGATGGCCCATATTGCTGCCGTTATCGCCGGTGAAGACAATCAGGGTGTCCTCCAGCAGGCCGTCCCTCTCCAGCTTGTCCAGAATACGTCCAAGCCCCGCGTCCATACCGGTTACGGCGGCATAATAGCCTTTCTGGCTTTCCAACACGTATTCGTCCCATACTTCTTCCACGGGAGCGTAGTTCGCGTGAATGAAGCGAACGCCGGGATGCGGCTTTTTCTTCCACTCCTCAAAGGGGGTATCCCAGCCCGGAACCCAATGATTGATGGGGCGGGTGGGGATAGAGTTGAACGGACAGTCGCGGTACCGGTCATAATATTTCCAGGGATGGCACTTATCGGACCAGGGAGAGTGGGGCGCCGTATAGTGCACCGCCAGGCAGAAGGGGCGGCTCTGGTCCCGCTGCTCCAGGAAGCGGACGGCATTATCCGTGATATAGTCCGTCACATAGCAGTTATGCTTCATGACCATCTTGCCGTCTTCCCATACGATGGGGTACATGTAGTTTTCACCGCCGTTGCCGGTTGTTTTCCAATAGGTAAACCCGGCCTGGGGCTTCGCGCTGTCACCCATATGCCATTTGCCAGACAGGCCGCATTCATAGCCTGCCTGGGCCAGCTTATCGGTGAAGGTATCATTGCCCCGCAGGTAGTGGATTGCGGAATCATCCGCGAGGGAAACGCTGGGCCAGCGGTATTCATAGGGCATGTCATCGCCCTTGGCAAAGTTCTCCTTCAGTTCATCGCTCAGCACGTTTTTGCTGTCAAAGTGACCCTTGGCCAGCCAATCATGGACACCGTGCTGGGAGGGAATCTGTCCGGTATACACGCTGAGCCGGGCGGGAGAGCATACCGGAGATACGCAGAACAGGTTCTCCAGCCGCGTCCCCATCTTCGCCAAACGATCCAGATTCGGGGTATAAATCTCGTCATTTCCGGCGCAGTGCATCGCCCACGCGCCCATATCATCTGCCATGACAAAAAGCAGATTCGGATGTTTTTCCGGCATATTTCATTCCCTCCGATACATTTTTCATCCTCATTGTATGCTTTTTCCCGAATTTTGTCAAAGGTTGTTTCAAAGGAAAAAACTGTGCTCCCTTTGTTTTTTTCGAAACAATGTTGCAACGTGGATTGTTTTATGCTATACTGTAACCAATCCTCTTTCCGTTTTCCTTTCGGAAGAGTCGTCAAAACCTGATTATGATTTTGATGGAATGGAGCGTTACTCGCCTTGCGGTATGTCTTTTTATTGCGGCCCCACGCCAATATCCGTTATCGTGCCTCCGAAGAGAAGCTCGCGGTGAGAGAGTTGTCCGCCCTGCTGAGTGCGTGCGGAATTACCTCTCCCGTTGAGGAGCGGCAGCTTGGCGGCGGAACCTTTCTTTCATTTGAAGCCGATCCCATTCCCGCTAAACACCTCCGGCTGCTGTGCAGCCACTCCTGTGTGTGTTTTTTTGCGGTGGAGGAGGACGGTCTTCTTCGTCCGCTCTCCCCGCCGACAGAGCAATATCTGCCTGATGACTTGCCGGAGATTCTGAAGTACAAGGGCAAAACAAGCCCGGCTTTCACCTCCATGATGCTCAACTGTGCCCTGGCAACCTCCGACTATGCCTTTTCCGCCGAACCCATCACGGTGCTGGATCCCATCTGCGGCAAAGGCACCTCCCTGTTTTGCGCCGCCTGCCGCGGCATGAACGCCGTCGGGGTGGAGCAGGATAAGCAGGCGCTTCGGGAAGGGGCTGATTTCTTTGAGAAATATCTGTGCCAATCCCGCCGCAAGAACGAAAAGAAGACCGGCAGCCTGACCATTCCCGGTGAAAAGCCGGCAGGCGATACCTTGATTACCTACGCAGACACCGCGGAGCATTACAAGGCCGGCGATACGCGATCTCTTCGATTTCTGCTGGCCGACACGTCCCGCATTCCCCGTCTGCTGAAGCCCGCCTCCTGCCAGCTTCTGGTGGCGGATCTACCCTACGGCGTGCAGCACGCGCCCCACGAGGAAAAGGGTCTTTCGTCCTTTTCTTCCTTCCTGTCCGCGTCCCTCAGCGGCTGGTATCGGGCGCTTGCACCCGGCGGTGCCGCGGCGATTTCCTTTAACACCTACACCTTGAAGCGCGAGGAGCTCATCCGGCTGATGACCGATGCCGGCTTCAAGGTGAACGATACATTCCCCTACGATGATTTTTCCCACTGGGTCGAACAGGCGGTCAACCGCGACTTGGTCGTTGCCATAAAATAGTCTTTTATTTTCCTGAAGGAGGAACCTGTCTTGAACTTTGAAGAAATGACTGTCATCGCCCTTCGTCAATTCGCGCGGGAAAACGGAATCAAGCTGCGTGCCGGAATCGACAAGGCCGGTATTATTGAGGCGATTACCGCCGCGCTGGGCGAGGCCGAGCAGCCTTCCGCCCCGGAACAGGCGCCCGCCGAGACTCCCGTCCCGGAGGCGGTCGCAGAGGAAAAGCCCGCAGCGGAGCCCGAGGCTAAGGAAACCGTATACCGGCTGTGGAGTAATCCCAACCCTCCCCGCACCAAGCCCCAGCCCGCAGCCCGCAGCCCCTTCCAGGCACAGCGTCCCGCCTCTCCCGCCGATACGGTGATGGGTCGCGCGCCTGCCCGTCCCGCGGGCTTTACGCCCCGTTTCGGGCCTGCTGCCGGTACTGTCGGTATGCCGCAGGCTCGCCGTGAGGAAATTTTCTCCATCACGCCCCGCGGCAGCGTTTCCCGTTCCATGGACGATGATACAGGTGCCGATATCGAGGATGATTCCGAGCCGATTGTTACTTCCGTCCCTGCCGCGACACCCGCCGCGCCTTCCGCGCCCGCTTCCCTGCCTGATATTCTCCAGCCCACGCCCACCGGCGAGTGCAAAGGAATCCTGGAGGTATTGCCCGAAGGGTTCGGTTTCCTGCGGGATGAAAACATGCAATCCACGGAAAAGGACGTCTACGTTTCCGCGGCGCAGATCCGCCGCTTCGGCCTGCGCACCGGTGACGTGATTGAAGGACGTACCCGTCTGCAGCGTGACAGCGACAAGTTCTCCGCCCTGCTGTATATCACTTCCATCAATTCCCAGCCGCCGGTGGAGAGCAGCTCCGGCCCCGTTGTCGCCTCCTCCACGCCGGAATTTGACTCTCTGACCGCCATCTATCCCAATACGCTGCTGAAGATGGCCGCAACAGACCCCGTGCTGCAGATGTTCCAGCTGATTTGCCCCATCGGCATGGGCCAGCGGCTGCTGCTGATTGGGCCCCGAAGCTGCGGCAAGTCCCACCTGACCCGTCTGATGGCCACCGCCGCCGCCAGGTCGGACCGGTTTGCCGTGCAGTATCTGCTGCTGGCTCGCCGCCCGGAGGATATCACCTCCATTACCCAGACCGTCAACTGTACCGTTACCGCGACCACCTTTGACCAGACTTATGAAGTTCATCAGCGCACCGCGGAGAACGTGATTGATCGTGTCCGCAAGCTGGCGGAGCAACAAAAAGACGTGGTGCTGGTTGTTGATAACTTGAAC
>JAZUDA010000118.1:0-3622 GCA_045639455.1 Clostridia bacterium
TTTTCCGTCTTCTGGATGAAAACGCGCCCCTGGCCGCCCTGTTGAAATCCGCTGACAACCGGCCCATTTCCCTTGATATCGGCCGGGATAATCTTCCCCGTTTTTATCGAACCATTCTGCCCGCACTCCGGCTGTGCGCCGACATTGAAGAGACCGCTCCGGAGGAAATCAGTCAGATTCTGCCGCCTGAGCCTACCTTTACCTTCTACCTCGATTTGGCAGGCAGCAGGGCGACCTGTCAAACAAAACTGACCTACGGCGATCAGGTCTGCTTCCTGAATGACGCGGACCGGGATGACCTGCTTTTAGAGCCGTTCCGGGATGTGGACGCGGAAAAAAGCGTCCTGCGCCTGATCAGGACATACTTCCCGGTCTATACTCCCGAAACGAAAGAGCACGCCACCGACGGCAGTGAAGAAGCACTGTATACGCTGCTGACTCAGGGGATTTCCGCCCTCGACAACGCCGGCGAGCTTATGGCCACGAAGGCCTTTGACAAGGTCAAGGTTCGTCCCAGGGCAGCCGTGAATATCGGCGTATCCGTCAGCGGCGGCATGACCAACCTGACGGTCAAGTCCGATTTATCCAATGAGGAGCTTCTTCAGGTACTGCACAGCTACCGTGAGAAAAAGAAATACCACCGTCTGGACAGCGGCGACTTCCTGCCGCTGGACGAAAGTGTTGCTTCCCTGGCCGAGGTGCAGGACGGACTTCGTCTTCCGGACCGGGCGCTGCTCGCCGGACAGGCGTCCTTGCCCGCGTTCCGGGCGCTATACGCCGACCGGCTTCTGGAGGAATGTACCGACCTCACAGTGGAGCGTTCCTCGCAGCTGCGGCAGATGTCCAGAGATTTCAAGACCGTCAACGACGCGGATTTTGATGTGCCCGCTTCCTTCCGCGGCACGCTGCGTCCCTATCAGCTGTACGGCTACAAGTGGCTGCGCACGCTGGAGCATTTCTCCTTCGGCGGTATTCTGGCCGATGACATGGGGCTTGGCAAAACCGTGCAGGTCATCGCGTTCCTGCTTTCCGCCAAGGAAGAGGGCCGTCTGATCCGTGCCCTTGTTGCCTGCCCTGCCTCCGTTGTCTATAACTGGCAGGAGGAGCTGGCCCGCTTCGCCCCCGGACTGACCTGTACCGTCGTTTCCGGTACCAACCGTGCCCAATTGACTGGGGCAGGCAGTGATGTGCTGATTACTTCCTTTGATACCCTCCGCCGGGACATCGACCTGTATGAGAAGCTTTCTTTCTCCCACCAGATTGTGGATGAGGCGCAGAACATCAAGAACCAGTCCACCGCGGCGGCAAAGGCGGTAAAATCGATTCAAGCATCTTTCCGCCTCGCCATGACCGGTACGCCCATTGAAAACCGTCTCAGCGAGCTGTGGAGTATCTTTGACTACCTGATGCCCGGTTATCTCTACTCCTACGAATCCTTCCGCCGGGAATATGAAACGCCCATTGCCAAGTCCAACGACGAAACAGCCCGCCGAAGGCTTCGCGCCCAGGTGTCGCCCTTCATTCTGCGCCGCATGAAAAAGGACGTACTGACCGACCTCCCCGACAAGACGGAAATCACCCGCTACGCCGTGATGGAGGACATTCAGCGGAACGTCTACGATGCACGCGTCATGCAGCTTCGCCGTTCGCTGGAGCAGGAATCGGATGACGATTTCCACCGGAACAAGCTGCAGGTCCTGTCTGAGCTGACCAAGCTGCGCCAGCTTTGCTGCGACCCTGCTCTGCTGCTGGAGGATTACAACGGCTCCTCCGCCAAGCGGGAGGAATGCATGCGGCTGGTAGAGACCGCCATCGACGGCGGTCACAGAATGCTGCTGTTTTCCCAGTTCACTTCCATGCTGGATATCCTCGCCCGGGAGCTGGAGCGGCGCGGCATCCCGTATTTCACCATCACCGGCGATACGCCCAAGGATGAGCGGCTGCGGCTGGTGAACGAGTTCAACTTGGGAGACGTTCCCGTCTTCCTTATTTCACTCAAGGCGGGCGGTACCGGGCTGAACCTTGTGGGGGCTGACACCGTGATTCATTTCGACCCGTGGTGGAACATCGCGGCCCAGAATCAGGCAAGCGACCGGATTTACCGGATTGGGCAAAAGAAAGATGTCACTGTATACAAGCTGATTGCCCGCGACACCATTGAGGAAAAAATACAGCAGCTGCAGGAGAAAAAGCAGCAGCTGGCCGATTCCGTTCTGGATGATGAATCCGGTCTGAATCTGTCCGCCATGACCCGTGAAGAGCTGCTGACCTTGTTTGAGCCCCATGAAAAGGAATAAAAAAAAGGAGACATTCCGATGCCTGACAGAACCATTCGTCCCTCCGTTATGGCAGACCTGACCCGGTTGCTTGAAATCTATGAGGATGCCCGCCGCCTGATGCGTGAAACCGGCAACCCGACCCAGTGGATCACCAATCCCCGGCGGGAGTTGTTGGAAAAGGATATTCAGCTGTCACGCGGCTATGTTGTGGAGGAAATAATCAGCGAAAATGAAAAAATCAATATTCCTGTTTCATCAACATATCCGTATTCGGGCGAAACTGCCGCTGACGGTATTACAGAAGAGCTTGTTTATGTTGACAGCATTAAGGATATTCTTAAAACAAAGAATAAAATCGCAGTTTTCGATATCGCAAACATCAACTTCCTGCCAAGTGAAATCGCATTTGATAAACGCACAAGCTATCCCGAGAATGTTGTGCTTGAAAAAAAGTATGAGGGTCCAGTTATCACTAGCTTTGTGCAGTGCTTTTACGGAATTGTTTCAAAACTTTCCAAGGCAAAAGCGGTTATTCTTATATGGAAAGGTTTACACGACGATATGATAGAGGGTCAATACCTTTCTTTTATTGCAGACTATCAAAACATACCTATGCTTTGGGTGAACGAAACCAACGGTAAGCGTTTGACTGAGGCGGCAAAGCAGCACAAAAAGGTAAGATTTGTTCTCGAAGCAGAAATTGAAGAAAAAGCATTCACGGAAAGCTTTTATTGCATAATAAAGGGTAAAAACCAAAAAGAATGTGTTATCGTAAACACACACACTGACGGTACAAACTGTGTAGAAGAAAACGGTCCGATTGCTCTTTTGCAGCTTATGAAAAACTTGAATGAGCAACCGCATGAAAGAACTCATATTTTCGTTTTTACAACCGGTCATTTTCGTTTGCCTCATTTTGAGGACATAAGAACAGGTGCGTTTCAATCGGCCTCACGCTGGCTTGCAATGCACCGTGAGCTTTGGGACGGTAAGAAGAAAGACCACTTCAAATGTGTTGCAAATCTCACAATAGAACATCTCGGATGTAAAGAATGGCGTGACATTGATGGCGAATATAAATACACAGGCAAGCCCGAAGTTGAGCTTGTCTACACCGGAAACGATTTTGTTGATGAGCTTTATATCGATACCATCAAAGAACGAAAAAATATACGCACCATAACTTTGAGAGGACACAATGCACTTCATTTCGGTGAAGGTCAAAACTTCTTTACAATGCGTATTCCCGAAATTAGTCTTGTGCCCGCACCGTATTATCTATGTGTTGTAAGCGATACACACGAAATGGAAAAATTTGATATTGACCTTATGGTTGAGCAGAC
>JAZUDA010000119.1:0-3212 GCA_045639455.1 Clostridia bacterium
CCCCATAACAGGGAGCAGGGAACGTGTCCCCTGCTCAGGGGGCTTCG
Organism: Clostridia bacterium; assembly: GCA_045639455.1. GTDB lineage: Bacteria > Bacillota > Clostridia > Christensenellales > Aristaeellaceae > JAZUDA01. The sequence continues at coordinate 48 of JAZUDA010000119.1, forward strand.
GGGGCAGACAGCCCCCGAACGTCCCCCTCCCCCGTAAACTCGTCAAAAAAAAGCGCCCCGAATCGGAGCGCCGTTTTGTTGTACCCGTGTTACAGGGTATTGATCATTTCGTACAGTTCCTTGTCGAAGAAGCGGGGGTAGGCCAGCGCGTCTTCCAGATCCATGTGGAACACATGGCCGCGGCGGATGCCGATGGCCTGGCCGGAAACGTTCTTGTCCAGCAGCTCCACGGCCAGATTGCCCGCCTCGAAGGCGAACTCGCTGTCGCGGAAGGTGGGCACGGGGCCGCGCTGGGTGTAGCCCAGAACGGTGGCGCGGGTCTGCAGGCCGCACTTGATGGACAGGATGCGGGCCAGATAGTCGGAATGCATCACATTGCCGCGGTCCAGCTCGAACTTCACGCCCTTGGCCTTCATTTCGGCCTCAAACGCCTGCAGATCGAAGGGAGCCATGGAATCCCAGGCACCTTCGGCCAGAATAACCGTGGCGCGGTAGTTGCCGATGGCAATCTGCTTCTTCATGCGCTCCGCCAGCTCGTCCACGCTCCACTCATGCTCCGGCACCACAACAGCCTCGGCATGGGTAGCGGCAGCGGCGTAGAGGGAGATATCGCCGCAATGGCGGCCCATGCACTCCACAATATGCAGCCGGTCGATGGCGCGGGAGCAGGCGCGGATATCGCGCACGGCGGTAATCACGCTGTTTACGGCGGAGTCAAAGCCCAGGGTCTGGTCGGTATAGGCCAGGTCGTTATCGATGGTGCCGGGAATGCCCACCACGGGGAAGCCCAGACGGTGCAGGCCGAAGGCACCCTGATAGCTGCCGTCGCCGCCGATGACCACCAGCGCCTCGATACCCTGCGCGCGCATCTTGGCGGCAGCCTCGCGGCGAACCTCGGGATCAATAAACTCCAGGCAGCGGGCGGTACGCAGATACGTACCGGGGGTACCCTGAATGTCCAGCTCGCGCTCCACGGTCAGAGGAATCATATCCTCTTCGGGAGACTTCTGCATCAGCACGCCCTGATAGCCGCGGACAAAGCCCACCAGCTCCATGCCTCTTTTCGCGGCCGCGCGGGTTACCGCCACGATCGCGTCGTTCATGCCGGGCGCATCGCCGCCGCTGGTCAGAATACCAATCTTTTTCATATCTGTGTTCCTCCCGGTTTTGTTTTATCTTTCAAATCCCCGGCTCAGGCCGGGGCGCAGGGAACAGTATAACATATCCCGGCCAAAAATACCACATCCGCCGCGAATTTTTCTTGACATTCCCCTGCCGATTTTCTATAATACTCAGGCCTTTATTAATGTGACGGAGGAATACGGTTATGAAAAAGATGCTTGCCCTTCTGCCTGTGCTGGTGCTGGTACTGGTGCTGTGCTGCTCCTGCGCGATGGCCGCGGGCGAACTGGCGGTTACCCAGGAAAACTGCTCCATCGTGAACAATGAATATACCGATTACATCATGGGCATGGCCCGCATCGAAAACGTGGGCGACGAGCCCATCATGATCGAGCAGGCGATTGTGACCTACTTCGATGAAAAGGGCGATGTGCTGGCCGAGGACGAATGGATGGACATGGGTGTGTCCATGCTGCAGCCCGGCGAATACACCTACGCCTATTCCACCATTTACAGCGAGGATGACCTGGATGTGAACCTGGCCGCCGATTATCTGGTGACGGTTGTTCCCTCCGAGTACGATATTTCCTGGTACGATCCCGTCTACCCCTTCACCGCCACCGCCGAGTATATCCCCGGCGTCATCGACAAGGATGGCTGGGACAGCATTCCCGCCTATATGCAGGGCATCATTACCAACCCCTACGAGGACGTGCTGTTTACCTCCACCTATGTGACCATGACCCTGCTGGATCAGGACGGCGGCATCATTTACGTGGACTACACCCTGTCCATGGATGACTTCGTGCTGATGCCCGGCAGCTCCGCCGTGATTCGCCTGGAAGTACCGGAAGAAATCCTGGCGCTGGCCGCCGAGATGGGCCAGGTGCCCACCTCCGTGGACGTCTATGCCTGCCAGTGGTAATGCGTGTTTTTTGAGAACGCCCTTCGGGGCGTTTTCTTTTTTATTCCCCCCTTGCCCGAATGGCTTCCCCGGTTGTATAATATGGGAGGTACCGATTTTTTCTCAAAGGAGGACGTTTTCAATGATTGAATGGAAAAACCTGGACAAGCTGGCGTCTTTCGCCAAGCTTCAGCAGATGAAGGACAAGGTGAACCTGGTTGAAGCGATGAGCGGGGAATCCGGCGCTGCCCGGGTACAGAAATATACTGCCCCCATGGCCTGCGGGCTTTCCTACCACTATGCCGCCAAGCAGGTGGATGACGAGGTGCTTTCCGCCCTGTGCGAGCTGGCGAAGGAGCATCAGCTGGCCGAAAAATTTCAGGCGCTGTACAACGGCGAAGTCATCAATACCGGCGAAAAGCGGATGGTGCTGCATCACCTCTGCCGCGGCCAGCTGGGCAACGATGTAATCGCGGGCGGCGTGAACAAGCGTGAATTCTACCTGAACCAGCAGCGTCGCGCCGCCGAGTTTGCCCGCAAGGTGCATGCCGGCGAAATCCGCAACGCCGCGGGGCAGACCTATACCACCGCCGTGCAGATCGGTATCGGCGGCAGCGACCTGGGCCCCCGCGCCCTGTATATCGCCCTGGAGAACTGGGCGAAGGCCACCGGCAACCTGAAGATGGAAGCCCGCTTCATCAGCAATGTGGACCCGGACGATGCCTCCGCCGTGCTGAACGGCATTGACGTGAGCCGCACCCTGTTCATCATGGTGTCCAAGTCCGGCACCACGCTGGAAACGCTGACCAACGGCGCCTTTGTCGCCGACGCGCTGAAGGAGGCCGGCCTGGACATGGCCCACCACATGGTGGCCGTCACCAGCGAGACCTCTCCCCTGGCCAAGAGCAGCGACTATATGGACGCCTTCTTCATGGATGACTACATCGGCGGCCGTTACTCCTCTTCCTCCTCCGTAGGCTTCGTGATTCTGTCCCTGGCCTTCGGCCCGGAGGTATTCGCCCGCCTGATGGACGGCGCGGCACAGGAAGACAAGCTGGCCGCGGATCCCGACCCGCTCAAGAACGCGGATATGCTGGACGCCCTGATCGGCGCGTACGAGCGCAATGTGCAGGGCTACC
>JAZUDA010000120.1:0-21386 GCA_045639455.1 Clostridia bacterium
CGACGCCGGCAACGGCTTCGAAGATATCGCCGGCGCCAACGGCTCCTCCTACTCCTTCGCCGCTACCGAAGAATCCCTCTCCTGCGGCTACCGCCTGGCCGTTTCCGCCAACTGATTCCCCGTCAATAACATAGTATGAGAAAGCTCTGCCGAGGGGCTTTTTTCTTTTTTTGTTGCGGGGCAGGCCGGTTTTGTGTATAATGTACAAAGAGTATTATTCCATCTTTTGAGGGGTCAAGGCGGAATCCAGAGCAAGTTGAAATAAAGAGAGGGCAAAAGCAATGTTGTATCCAAAGAGTCACGAAGAAAAGCTGAGCAGGGAGCTGTTTGAAAAACCCACCTGCGAATACCGGGGCGCTCCCTTTTGGGCGTGGAACGGCAAGCTGGTAGACAAGACGCTGGACGAGCAGATTGAAATGCTGAAAACCATGGGCATGGGCGGCTTCCATATGCACGTTCGTACCGGCATGGACAGCCCTTATCTGAACGATGATTTCATGGGGCATATCACCCACTGCGTGGATAAAGCCAAGAAGGGTGAAATGCTGGCTTGGCTGTACGATGAGGACCGCTGGCCTTCCGGCTCCTGCGGCGGCAAGGTGACAAGCGAGCATCCCGAATACGCCATGCAGTACCTGATGTTCACCACCAAGCCCTACACCAATGACGAGCTCCATTTCGAATATGAGAGTCAACACGACGGTCAGCGCCCCCGCCGGAATGAAAACGGCACGCTGCTGACGGTGTACGATATCGTGCTGGACGAAAACGGCTGTCTGGCAAGCGCCCGGCGAATCGGCGAAGGCGACACCGCGAAGGGCGCCAAGTGGTACGTCTACCGGGAGCATGTGGCAGACGACCCCTGGTTCAACAATCATCCCTATGTGGATACCCTGTCCGCGGACGCAATCGGTGAATTTATCCGGCAGACCCATGAGGTGTACGCCGCGAAGCTGCAGGACGAGTTTGACAAGACGGTTCCCGCCATTTTCACCGATGAGCCCCAGATTGCCCACAGGACGCTGTTGTCCTTCGCACGGGAAGAAAAGGACGTTTTCATCCCGTGGACGGAGGGCTTTGACGCCATGCTGGCGGAGCGGGCCGGCAGCGATGCCATGGACCGTCTGCCCGAGGTGCTCTGGCAGCTGCCGGACGGACAGGTTTCCAACCTGCGGTATCAGTACTACAACCTGCTGGCGGACCGGTTCTCCACTGTCTTCAGCAAGCAGCTGGGTGACTGGTGCGAGGCGCACGGCATTCACCTGACCGGGCACATGTACGCCGAGCCCACCCTGGACCGGCAGACCGACGGCGTGGGCGACACCATGCGCAATTATCCCTATTTCGGCTTGCCCGGCGTTGATATGCTATGCGACCGGCACGAGTACAATACCGCCAAGCAGGTGGAATCCATCGTGCATCAGGACGGCAAAGAGGGCATGATGAGTGAGCTGTACGGCGTGACCGGCTGGGATTACGAATTCCGTGGCCACAAGCTGCAGGGCGACTGGCAGGCCGCGCTGGGCGTGACCGTGCGTGTGCCCCACCTGACGTGGATGACCATGAAGGGTGAAGCGAAGCGTGACTACCCCGCCTGCATCGGTTACCAGTCCCCCTGGTGGGATCAGTACAAGATGGTGGAGGATCACTTTGCCCGCCTGAACACGGCAATGACCCGCGGCAAGGCCAAGGTACGGGTCGGGGTGGTACACCCCATCGAAAGCTTCTGGCTGAACCTGGGGCCGGAGGATCAGACCGGCGTGATTCGCAAGCAGATGGACGAACAGTTTGAGGCGCTGACCGAGACGCTGCTGTTCGGTATGATTGATTTTGACTTTATTTCCGAGGCGAATCTTGCCCGTCAGTGTCCCGTCGCGGGCAATCCCCTGCGGGTGGGCGAAATGGCCTATGACGCGGTAATCCTTTGCGGCAACAGCTGTTTGCGCGGCACTACGCTTGATCGCCTGGAGGCTTTCCGGCAGGCAGGCGGCAAGGTAATTGTCATCGGCGAATGCCCCCGCTATATCGACGCGGTACCCTCCGACGCCGCGAAGACTCTCTATGACGGTGCCGAGAAGCTATCCTTTGACCGTTCCGCCATCCTGACCGCGCTGGCACCCTACCGTTTTATCGAGGCCATGACGGAAAACGGCACCGCCGCGGATTCCCTGATTTACCAGCTGCGGCAGGACAACGACTGCGAATGGCTGTTCATCGCCAACGGCAAAAACCCTGCCAGTCCGGACGTGTCCGGCGGCACCGCTTACCGCTTTATCCTGAACGGAGAATATTCTGTCACAGAATACAACACCCTGACGGGTGAAATTCACCCCCTGCCCGCAGAGGTTTCCGGCGGCAAGACCGTGATCAGACGCCTGTGGCACCTGCAGGACAGCCTGCTGCTGAAGCTGGAAAAGGCAGTGCCCGCAGCGTCCGTCATCACGGCCTCTGCCGAAAAGAAGCAGGCCAATCCCACTGTGCTGCTGCGGCCTGTGGATATTACCCTGAGCGAGCCGAACATGTACCTGCTGGATATGGCGCAGTACGCGCTGAATGACGGCGATCATCAGCCGGAGGAAGAAATCCTGCGCATCGGCAACAAGGCGCTGGTACAGCTGGGCCTGCCGGAGCATAACAAGCGGATCGAGCAGCCCTACACCGTGAAAGAGGAACTGTATCGGGACAAAATCCATCTGCGCTACCGTATTTTGGCCGAGTACGAGGTCAAGGGTGCACGGCTGGCGCTGGAGGACCTCGACTTTGCGGTCATTACCTGGAACGGAAAGAACGTGCCCGCGACCTCCGTCGGCTGGTATGTGGACAAAGATATCCGCTGTGTGGAGCTGCCGCTGATTCATACCGGTGAAAACACGCTGGAGGTAACGCTGCCCATCGGTCGCCGCACCACGCTGGAAGCGATGTATATTTTGGGCGACTTCGGTGTGCGGGTAAACGGCGCGGAAAAGGTGATTGTATCCCCGACCCGCCGGCTGGGCTTCGGCGATATCGTGCCCCAGGGGCTGCCCTTCTACACGGGCAATATTGATTACCGCTTCACCGTGGAAACGAAGAACACGCTGACTGTACGCGTACCCTATTTCCGGGGTGCTTTGATCAAGGTGTTTGTGGACGGCGCGGACCGCGGCAATATTGCCTTCGCCCCCTATTTCCTGACCGTGGACGGCCTTGTACCCGGCAAGCATGAGGTAGCCCTGCGCCTGTACGGCACGCGGCAGAACGGCTTCGGCCAGGTGCACCACCTGCAGACGTTGGGATTCTATCAGAGCCCGGACTCCTGGCGTTCCACAGGCGATTTGTGGACGTACGAGTACCAGTTCAAACCCATGGGCATCCTGAAGAGCCCGGAGCTGAACGTGTGATGATCACCTGAACGGAGCGAACAATGAAGTATTATCTGGCGATTGATATCGGCGCGTCCTCCGGGCGGCACATTGTGGGCCGGATGGAAGACGGGGTACTGAAAACCGATGAGGTTTTCCGCTTCCCCAACGGCATGATGAAGCAGGGCGGCAGCCTGGTATGGGATTTGGACGCGCTGGTCGGTTATGTGAAGCAGGGCATCGACCGGGCGCTGGAAAAATACCCGCGGATTGAGAGCCTGTCCGTCGACACCTGGGGTGTGGACTATGTGCTGATGCGCGGAGAAAAAGAGATTCTCCCCTGCTATGCCTACCGGGACAGCAGGGCGGAAAGCGCCATTCCCGCGGTGCATGAGATTATGCCCTTTGCCGAGCTGTACCGCAGAACGGGGATTCAGTTTCAGACCTTCAACACCGTCTACCAGCTGTACGCGGACAAGCTTGCCGGGCGGCTGGATGATGCTACCGACTTCCTGCTGATGCCGGAGTACCTGCTCTATAAGCTGTGCGCTGTCAAGTCCCACGAATATACCATGGCCACCACCGGCGGCATGGTGAACGCCCAATCCCGGCAGTACGATACGGGAATCGTCCGCGCGCTGGACCTGCCGGAGAACCTTTTTCACCCTCTCAGCCGGCCCGGTACGGTCATTGGGGAATACAAGGGCATCCGCTGCATGCTGTGCGCCTCCCATGATACCGCCTCCGCCGTGGAAGGCATCCCGGGCTTGAAGGAGGACGACCTGTACCTGTCCAGCGGCACATGGAGCCTGCTGGGTGCCAGGCTGGAAACCCCCGTCACCTCCCCTGCCGCATTGGAGGGGAATTGGACGAACGAGGGCGGCGTGGGGTACATCCGCTTTCTGAAAAACATCATGGGCATGTGGATTGTGAACCGCCTTCGGGAAGATCTGTGCCCCGATACGCCCTTTGGCGAAATCGTGCGGATGGCGGAAGAAAGCGGCTATGACGGAACGGTGGATGTGAATGACCCTTCGCTGATGGTGCCGGAAAGCATGAAGGCCGCCTTCGATACGCTCACCGGGCATACTGCCATAGTACCCGGCGACTACTTCCGCTGTGCCTACCGCAGCCTGGCGAAATGCTACGGGGATACAATCCGGAACATTGCTCTCGTCACCGGGAGAACCTTCAGGCGGCTGGTGATTGTAGGCGGCGGCGCGAAAAACACGTTCCTCAACCGCTTGACCGCGGAGGCCGCCGGGATTGAGGTAGTACCGCTTCCCATAGAAGCCACCGCCATGGGCAACCTGAATGTGCAAATCCGAAATCAAGAGAAAACGGAGAAAAGACTATGAGTTATGAAACCTCCCGTCTCGCCTATGCCGCCCTGGGGGTGGATACGGACGAGGCCATGAAAAAATTGCAAAATGTCCCCATTTCCCTGCACTGCTGGCAGGGCGATGATGTGCGGGGCTTTGACACGGATCCCTCCAAGCCCTTGACCGGCGGCATTCAGACCACCGGCAACTATCCCGGCCGTGCCCGCACGCCGGAGGAGCTGATGGCGGACATCGACACGGTGCTGAAGCTGTGCCCCGGCAAAAAGAAAATCAACCTGCACGCCAGCTATGCCATTTTTGAAAACGGCGAGTGGGCGGACCGGGACGCGCTGGAGCCGAAGCATTTCCGGAAATGGGTGGAATTCTGCAAAGAGCGAGGTCTCGGCGCCGACTTCAACCCCACCTTCTTCAGCCACCCCATGTGCGACCCGCTGACGCTGTCCAGCCCCAATGAAAAGACCCGCCGCTTCTGGATCAACCACGGCAAGGCATGCGTCCGCATCAGCAGCTATCTGGCAAAGGAGCTGGGTCAGCCCTGCACCATGAACATCTGGACCGGCGATGGTTTCAAGGATATTCCCGCCGACCGCATTGGGCCCCGGAAGCGTTATCTGGACGCCATTGACGAGATTCTGTCCGAGCCCTACGATTTCAAGATGGTCAAGCCCTGCATCGAAAGCAAAGTGTTCGGCATCGGCGTGGAAAGCTACACCGCGGGCAGCGCGGAATTCGCCCTGCTTTATGCCGCCACCCACGCCGACAAGTGCATTCCCCTGATGGACAACGGCCACTATCACCCCACGGAAGTGGTATCCGACAAGATATCCTCCCTGCTGACATTCTTCCCGGAAATTGCGCTGCACATTACCCGCCCGGTGCGCTGGGACAGCGATCATGTGGTACTGTTTGATGACGAGACAAAGGAACTGTGCAAGGAAATCGTGAACGGCGGCGGTCTGGACGGCAGGGTCTATATGGCGCTGGACTACTTTGACGCCTCCATTAACCGGATTGCGGCATGGGTCACCGGACAGCGTAATGTGCAGAAAGCGCTGCTGTACGCGCTGCTGACCCCGTCCGGCACCTTCAAAAAGCTGCAGGACGAGGGCGATTTCACCGGTCTTCTGGTGATGCAGGAGGAGCAGAAAACCCTGCCCTTCGGCGACATCTGGAACGAATACTGCGACCGCTGCGGCGTACCCCGTGACGGACAGTGGCTGGACACCGTCCGGGAATACGAGAAAACCGTTCTTGCCGGACGGTAATCCGATGCCCGCCAATGTTATTTTTGAGGAGGATAACGCCATGGAAGACAGATTTGAATTCGTGGAAAAGCAGGGATTCGCGCAGGGTGCCCGTATTCTTGTTGACAAAGAGACGGGAGTTCAGTATTTACTGGCTCACTGGACAAATGTGGGCGGCCTCACCGTGCTGGTGGACAAGAACGGAAAGCCTTTGCTTGATCCGCGGTACGCGAAGTAACAATCCCGGTATATCTCAAAAAAGAGTACCCGCCGAAGAGGGAAAAACCTTTTCGGCGGGTTTTATGTTCGGCTGTTCCGCTTCCGGGGCTGCCGTTTTTATTTCACGTCCTGTCTGCGCGCCCGCTTCATTTTCCGTATTGTTCATGAATTATTAATCATTTCCGCGTGAATTATTCACATTTTTTCGTGTATAATGTCTTTCGGAACTCCAGATACATTGTTGGAAAGGGGCAACCGTTATCATGGAAGGAGCAACCTCCGCGCCGCGTGAAAAGAACGAGAAAAAAAAGCACGGCAAAAAAGCAAAACGGATTCTGAAACGGATACTGATCATCCTGCTCATTCTGGCAGTCCTCGCCGGCGCCGCCTGGTACTTGATTCATTCTTTGAAGGCGCAATACACCGTCACGTACCAGGGATATACCGCCTCCCTGGGTACGATTTCCAACGCGCTGTCCTTCAGCGGCACCCTGCAGGCGGTCCACTCCGCCAGCTACACGGCAAACGGAAACGGAACAGTGCGGAATGTTTATGTGAAGGCAGGGGATCATGTCACAAAGGGTGATAAGCTGATCCGTCTTTCCACCGGACAAACTGCAGAAGCCGAATTTGACGGCACGGTAAATGTGATGGATCTGGCCGAGGGCGATACAGTTTCCGCCGGCAGCACTCTTTGCCAAATTGTGGACTTCACCCACATGAAGACCTCTATCCGGGTGGATGAATATGATATCAACAGCGTGAAGGTGGGCGATTCTATCCGGATTACCACCACCGCCACGGAAAAAACCTTCAATTCCGCCATAGCGGCAATCAACTACACCTCCTCCTCCGGCGGCTCCGTGGCCTACTACACCGCTACCGCCTATGTGGATGTGAGCGAGGGCGTTTACCCCGGCATGCAGGTCACCGTGACACTGCCCCAGGAGGAAGCCACCGATGTGGTTGTGCTGAAAATGGACGCCATCAGCTTTGACGAAACCAACGCGGCCTTTGTCTACATGGAGGACGAAAATGGCGAAATGCGCAGGAACTATATCACCACGGGCGTCAGCAACGGCAGCTACGCGGAAATCCGCAGCGGACTTTCCGACGGCGATACGGTCTATGTCCAGGTAAAGTCGGAAGCCGCGAACCCGGTCACCGGCCTTCTGAGCAGCATCTTCGGCAGGGTGAACAGCATACCCAGCTCTGGCAGCGGCAGGACAATGTTCTCCATGGGTACCGATTTGCCCGAGGGGTTCAGCTTTGACAGAGGAAGCAGAAACGGCATGGGCGGCATGGGCGGCATGAGCGGCGGATTTGGCGGTGGTGACCGATGAGTGAAACGCCTCATGCCGGAACCTTCTTTGAAATGACCGGTATCAACAAATCCTATCAGATGGGCGATGAGCAGGCGCATGTTTTGAAGGATATCAGCCTGACGCTGGAAAAAGGCGAGTTTCTGTCCGTGCTGGGGCCCTCCGGCAGCGGGAAATCCACCCTGATGAACATCATCGGCTGCCTGGATACTCCAACCTCCGGGACCTATATTCTTGACGGACGGGAAATGAGCGGGCTGAAGGAAAAAGACCTGGCCATCGTCCGTTCCCGGGAAATCGGCTTCATATTTCAGAATCATCAGCTGCTTTCCCGTCTGACAGCGCTGAAAAACGTGGAGCTCCCCCTGATTTACGCCGGGGTTTCCTCCCGGGAGCGCAGAAGGCGGGCTGAAGAAATGCTGCGGCGCGTCGGGCTGGAAGCCCGGGCGGATTACTATCCGAACCAGCTTTCCGGCGGTCAGTGCCAGCGTGTCGCCATTGCGCGCGCCATGGTCAGCAATCCCTCCATCCTGCTGGCCGATGAACCCACGGGCGCTTTGGATCAGAAAACCGGCCGTACAATCATGGCGCTCTTTCGGGAGCTGAACAGCGAGGGACACACCATCATCATGATTACCCATGACCTGAGCATCGCCCGGTTCGCGCGGCGAATTGTGAATATTGTGGACGGTGTCCTGACGGAGGGAGGTAACGGTACCGATGTGTAAAAAGGTCATATCCGCCTTCAGCATGCTGAAGGAATGTCTGATCATGTCGGTCCGCAACATCGTCGGCAACAAAGTCCGCAGCTTCCTGACCGTTCTGGGTATCCTGATCGGCGTCACAGCGGTCATTGCCCTGATTACCACTGTGAACAGCTTCAGCGGCTCCCTGACGGACAGTTTTTCCGGCATGGGTGCGGGAACCCTGACCGTCAATATCACGGGAAGTGAACTGAAGAGCGGCCTTTCCGCCGAGGACATGGCGGAGCTGACCGACCTGGCGGAGGTAGACGGTCTGACGCCCTCTGTTTCTCTTCGGGCAAGGATCTCCAAATCCGGCAATTACAAGACCAATGTTTCCGTATCCGGAAAAAACGCCTACTACTTCACCACGAATCCCGATACGGTGAAGATGGGCCGGCTGCTGAACAGGATTGATGATGAAAACAGCACATTCGCCTGTCTGATCAGTCAGGAGCTGATGGAGGAGCTGTACTACGGTGTCAATCCGCTGGATCAAAGCCTCATTGTTGAAGGTGTGTCCTTCACGGTCGTGGGCGTATTAAATGACGATACATCGCAAACCATCTCCGATATCTTCAGCGGCAGGGCGGACATCATCATTCCTTATTCGACGGCGCTGAAAATGAACAATGAAAGCTACGTCACCTCCCTTACCGTGTACCTGGCAGAGGGCGTTTCCTCCGATGAAGGAACGGAGGCGCTGGAAAATACCCTGGACGCCATGTTCAGCTTTGAGGAAGACACCTATTCCATCACCGGAATGTCCGCCATTGAGGACACGATGGAAAGCATGCTGTCCATGGTATCCACCCTGCTGGCGGGCATCGCCGGCATCGCGCTGATTGTTGGCGGCATCGGCATCATGAACATGATGCTGACCACCGTAACGGAACGCACCGCCGAAATCGGACTGAAAAAAGCCATCGGCGCCAATCCCTGGCACATCCAGATCCAGTTTCTGGCGGAAAGCTTCCTGCTGAGCCTGATCGGCGGTATTCTGGGTGTTTTACTGGGACTGATTCTGAGCCTGATTCTGTGCAGGGTGATGGGCACGGTATTTGCCGTTTCCTACGACGCCATCGCCCTGGGCGTAGGCTTCTCCGCCGCTGTGGGCATCATCTTCGGCTGGGCCCCCGCAAGAAAAGCCAGCAGACTGAACCCCATTGACGCGCTGCGCAGCGTCTGATTATAGCAAAAGAAAGAGGTTTTCATCATGAGCAAGAAGATTCTCTCCCTCCTCGCCGCGCTGATACTGTGCCTGTTCTCCGTCTCCGCCCTTGCCGCTTCCTCCTCCGCGGAGGTGGACGGTACCGTAGTCAACATATCCCCCCTGCCCGTAACGGTTTCCTATACCGGTATGGTAGCGGAGCTGAACGTCCCGGAAGGCAGCTATGTCAACAAGGGGGACGTGATCGCCGTGCTTGCCACCACAAAAGTCTACGCCTCGGAGGACGGCACTGTTCGCCTGTTCGGCGAACCGGGTGACAGCACTGCCGTTGTAACGGCGCATTACGGCGCGGTAGCCTATATCGAGCCTGACGTTGCCTATACCATCGCGGCATCCACCCGCAACGCCTACGACGCGGAGGCAAACAAGATTATCCATCCCGGTGAGCCCGTTTACCTGCGGGGAACCAACACCCTGACCCATGTGGGCACCGGCATGGTGACAAACGTCAGCGGTACAAGCTTTAATGTGGATGTACTGGAAGGCAATTTCGAAAGCGGCGAAACGGTCAGCGTTTTCCGTGATGAGGCTTACACCGCCTCCGAGCGGATCGGCCGCGGCACCGTCTCCCGCTGCGAATACACCGCCTATGAGGGTAGCGGCATCATCGTAAGCTTCCCTGCCGGGAACAACACAAAGGTCAGCAAGGGCGATGTGCTGTTTGAAACCATCGAGGGCGAATTTGCCGGCTACGGCACGGATCTGACACTCATCCGTGCCCCCGAAACCGGTGTAATCACCGGGCTGACTCTTTCCGCCGGCAGCGCCGTCACCGCCGGTGATACCCTCTGCGTCCTGTACCCCGACAGCGGCATGCGGGTGGAAGCCTCTGTGAATGAGGAGTTCCTCTCCGTCCTGCGGGAAGGTACCCCGGTAACGGTACACTTTACCTTCATCGGTGACGGTGAAACCGTTCTGCCCGGGACGGTGGAATCGGTTTCTTTCGTCGGCGAGGCTGATGCCGAGAGCGAAAGCACCGAGGCCTTCTATAATGCCGTCATTGCCCTGGATGATATCACCGCCGTAAAGTACGGCATGAATGTTACCGTCACAGACTGATTGTCAGATAAATCGGACTGGTGAAAAAACGATACTCCCCGTAAGCAAAAAAGAAGCCTGACGCTCAGGCTTCTTTTTGATATCCGCGAATTTCACACACAGAAGCGCCGTTATGAACGGCCCCTTACTCCTCCGCCATGGGAATCTCCGTCATGCGCAGCTTGGCACAGCCGTAAGGAATCAGCTCCACCGTGCGGGCGGGGCCGCAGGCAGCGCGGCTTTGCGGGTACGGGGCGGCAACGGTATCGAACCCCTCCGCGGTGCCCCAGTGAATGGGGACCATCATCGCGTTCAGGAAAACGGAGGGTGTTTTGGAGGAGAAGGGCACACCTTCCACGGGTGGGAAGGAGACGGTCATCTTTTCCCCCGCGAAGGCGAACTCCCAGTCCGTCTGCGGGCTCAGCTCGTAATCGCAGTAGGGATACTTGCGCTCCACGCCCTTGTCCACATACTCGTAGGCGCGGTACTGGGCGGTGATGGGCAGGGAGAACACCAGCGGGCCGTACTCCGCCACGCGCATATCGCCGGGGCGTCCGGTCAGATGGGGCGTATCCTGATATGCCGCCTCCAGCACGGTTTCGCCATTCCACGGGCCGGGCAGAACAGCGTCCGCGGTGTAAGCCGTCCCGTTCACATACATGGCCTTCGCCCAGCCGGGCTTCTTCAGCCGCAGGGCAAAATCTGCCGTTCCCTCGCAGTGCACCGTCCAGCGGGCACGCAGGCGGAAGGGATACTCGCTGTCGCAGGTAATTTCCACCTTCGCGCCCTTCCAATCGGTACGCACGCCGCCGGGCAGGGGCAGGGTGGTGCAGATTTCCGTGTCGTTACGGCAGTACAGGCTCTGTGCCAGCTTGGGCCAGCCCTGGGAGAAGTTGGCGGTGCAGCAGCCGAAGTGGGGCTCCAGGCCGAACAGGTGCGCCTGGCAGTTGTTGGTGCGGAAGTAGGACTTCTCCGGGAAAGTGATGCAGGCCATCTGGTTCACCATCTGATCGTACTGGTGTGCCCACATATCATCCGTGAAGGTGGCGGGCAGCGCGTTCAGCGCCGCTTTTTCCAGCCGGTCCAGCCATACGCCGTCACCGGTCAGGGCAAACAGCGTTTCAAAGCTGTACATCAGTTCCACAACCGAACACAGCTCCGTTCCCCGGGTGGGGCTGATGCCGGACAGATGTTCGTCGCCCGTAACGGTTCCTACCGCCGTGCCGTTCGTCTCCGTCAGGCGCTGCCACAGGTATTCCGCGGTGGTGCCGCAGTCCAGGCCGAAGGTTGTCTTCGCCAGCTCCGGATACTTCAGCATCATGGCGATATTGACCACGTGGGTCTCCTGATGCTTCACCTCGGACGGGGTTTCCCACATCGGTTCAAAATCCTTATATTGGGCACCCTGCTCCTTCAGGATGGCCGCCAGGTCGTCCATCCAGGGCTCAGGCCGCTTTGCTTTCAGATAATTCAGAGGAATCAGCGACTCAAACCAGCGGGATTTGGACCACTTGAACAGCGTCAGTTCCCCGCTTTTCAGCAGGCCGTAGATATTGAAGAACGCCTTGTACAGCGTTTCCTCCGCCCGCGGGTCATCGGAATAATCCGCGTACAGCGCCAGCACCTTCCCGATCAGGAACAGGGACCAGATATCGTAGGTCTTCCGCTCCTCCACCGTGCAGGGACACAGCCATCCGTCCTCCTGCTGACGGTCCATGATGGCATCCATATATTTTTTCGCGCGGGTAATCAGCGCCTCGTTTTTCAGCTGATAGGCCAGGGGAATAAAGCCGTCCAGCCAGTACGGCACGCGCTCCCAGCCCTCCCGGTCGCCGCCGATCCAGGCGCTGTCCCGGATATCCGGCCAGATTTTGTCCAGATGGCCGCCCAGGCCGCGTGCCTGAATATGAAGCTGCTCCAGCAGCCAACCGCGGGACACGATTTCTTTCCCGCTGAAATACTGATACATAGCGATTTCCCTCCCTGTTTGATGAATACATCATAGAATATCGGCTTTCTTTTGTCAAGAAAAAACCGGCCCCCGCAACGGGAGCCGGAGATGGAATCGAATCAGCCCTTCACACCGGAGGAGGCAATGCTCTCGATGAAGAACTTCTGGCAGGAGAAGAACAGAATCAGCACCGGCAGAATGGCGCATACGGACATGGCCATGGTCAGGTCGGTGGAGGGAACCTCCTGCGTGTAGTAGAACTGAATACCCAGGGAAACGGTGTACCACTTCTTGGAGGGCAGGAAGACCAGCGGGTTGAAGTAGTCGTTCCAGCAGGATACGAAGTTCATGATCAGCAGGGACGCGATGGTGGGCTTGGTCAGGGGCAGCATAATCTGCGTCAGGATGCGGAAATGCCCCGCGCCGTCCAGGAACGCGGACTCGCTGAAGGAGACGGGCACGGTCATAAAGAACTGCCGCATCAGGAAGATGGAAGTGACGGAGAACAGCGCCGGCAGAATTACCGCCCACAGGGTGTTATAAATGCCCAGGTCCTTGAACAGCAGGAAGCGGGGCACCACGGTCACCTGGCCGGGAATCATCATCACGCCGATGAACATGCCGAACACGATTCCCTTGCCGCGGAACTCCAGCCGGGCAAAGGCGTAGGCCGCAAGCAGAGAAACAAACAGCACACCCACGCTGGTGCAAATAACGATAAACAGTGAGTTGCCGTACATGGTCAGCAGCGGAACCTCGCCGCTGTCCACGATCGCCAGGTAATTGCTCCAACGGGGCGCAGCGGGAACCCAGGTAAAGGGGTACTTATACACATCCGCGTTGGACTGCAGGGAGGCGGAAATCATCCAGATCAGGGGAAGAACAAACATCAGGCCCAGGAGGCCGATGATAATCGTAGCCACCAAACGGGAGGTACGGTCATACTTTTTGACTTTTGCTGCCATTTTTCCGTCCTCCTTCTATCAATAATGAACCCACTTCTTCTGGCCGATAAACTGGATGGCCGTGAAGAAGAGAACAATCGCAACCAATATCCATGCCTCAGCGCAGGCCTTACCGAACTGCATACTGCCGAAGGCCGTGCTGTATACCTCCATCATGATGGAAGTATTCCACTTCATGGGGCTCTTCATCGTCATAACGTTGACGGAGACGAAGGTCTTGAAGACGGCAATCATACGCACAATCAGCAGGTAGAAGGTCGTCTGGGAGACCATGGGGAACGTAATGTGGAGGAATTGCTTTGTCTTGCTGGCGCCGTCGATTTCCGCGGCCTCGTACAGGTCGGTGGGAACATTCTGCAGGGCGCCCATGTAGATGATAATCAGATAGCCCAGGCTGGTCCAGACCAGCATAACCATGATGGGGATACGCGACAAGGCCTTATCCGTCATCCACTTCAGCTCCACCGGGTTCTTCGTAAAGAGGGACAGGAGGTTGTTGATCATACCGTCCGTACGGAACCAGCTCTGGAACAGGGTGGCGATAGCCACGGAATTGGCGATGTAGGGAATAAAGTAGAACAGACGCAGGGTCTTCGCCATATAGACCTTGTTATTCAGAAGGTAGGCGAAAATCAGGGACAGAATGATGGAAATGGGTACGGTAACAAAAACATACAGGAACGTATTCCCGATGGCGGACTTGAAGGAAAGATTCTCGAAGATGTTCTGATAGTTCGTCAGACCGTACCACTTCATGCCCTTCAGACCGCTGGTATACTTCCACTTTGTCAGGGAAGCGTAGCCGGACATACCGATCGGGTACACGATCAGCGTCAGGAAAATGATGATAGCCGGTGCAAGAAACAGCCAGGCTGTGATTGTATCCTGCTTGCGTCTCATGGTAAAACACTCCTGTCAATTGATAACTGCTGCCGCTGCGACGGGCAGCGGCAGCAGCAAAGAGTCCGAAAAGGATTATTCCAGTTCGTCCTTCTTTTCCTGGATAGCCTGATTGATGACCTGCTCCAGCTCGGCCATACCATCATCGATGGTCATGTTGCCGGACAGGATGTTCAGCTCGTAGGCGGATACGCTGGTATCACCGCCCATGTCGATGATGGTATCAACATAGGTCTGGCCGCCGAAGTTCAGCACAGCACGTTCGAAGGATTCCACGTCGATCAGCTTTTCAGCCTGTTCCATGGAGCCGAATACGTATTCCACGATCTGGTCCTTGTCAGCATCGGCGTACATACCGGCATGACCGGCCTTCAGGATGTGGTAGTTGCCCTCGGTGGCGAAGTACTTCACGAATTCCCAGGCGATGTCCGGGTACTTGCAGGTCTCGGTGATGGTCATGAAGCCATACACGGTGGGACCGGCGCAGTAGTTGGTCTGACCGGCTTCAACCGTAGGATAAGGAGCGAAGCCTACCTTGAAATCGATAGGATAGTCGGTGGTATTGGCGATGAAGCGCCATACGTTGCAGCAAACATAGGAGTTGGCACGGTGCTGCATGAAGGGGTCGGTACCGGTGTTACCCTGCTGACGGGCTTCGGGATAGGAGTACCAGATGCCCTCGGTCTCGTTGTCCAGCTTCATCTGCAGCGCTTCCTTGAACAGGGGGTTGGACAGGATGGCGGAGTTGCCGTCCTCATCGTACCAAACGTCAGCGCCGTATACCTGGCGGACATGGTTTACCCAGTTGTAGCCGCCGTCCAGAACGTCAGCACCGCCGGGGATGCCGTCATGGGTCATGGCGCGGCAGGCAGCGATGTACTCGTCCCAGGTCCAGGCAGTAGGCAGTTCGCCCAGGCCGGCGTTTTCCCACTCGGTCATGTTAATGGCAACGTACCACTGCAGAGCGTCAACGGGAACGCCGAAGTAGTGTTCTTCGCCCTCAGCGTCGCGGAACTTGATGTCCACGCCGAAGGTGTCAGCCATGTCGATGCCCCACTCGGCAATACGGTCGTCCAAATTGACATAGAAGCCGGAAGCGGCACGGGTGTTGGTCTTGCCCAGGCCGTAAGCCAGCTGCAGGTCGATCAGGTCGCCGGCCATCAGCATGTTATCAACAGCCTGGTTGCCGTCGGTGGAGTTGTTGTACACGTCCAGAATAATCTTGACGTTGGGATGGGTAGCCTCGAAATCATCGATCAGGTCCTGCATGCCGTAGTTGGCAGCGTAGGCGCACACAAAGTGCAGCTCGATGGGTTCTTCCTCAGCGGCAGCGAAGGACGCCATGGAGACGACCATCAGCAGCGCCAGAACAAGAGCAGCCAGTTTCTTGAACATTTTACTGTTCCTCCTTGTTTTTTCAGAATTTCACCCGAATTTATCTATGAAATTCTGATTTTTTAGTATTCTACCATAGAGATGATAATTAATCAAGTATGAATGAAATATTGACTTTCAATCAATTTTATCCTATCATTTGATTGTTATTAATCATTCTTTATTTGGAGGTAAGCCATGCAGCAGCGTCGTTATGATGAAATTCTCCGCTATCTGAACGAAAACGGCTACCGCAGTGTGGCACAGTTATGCGACGTGCTGTATGTGAGTGAGGCTACATTGCGCCGGGATCTGGCAAAAATGGAACAGCAGGGGCTGCTGTGCCGCGTCCGCGGCGGCGCCGTACCCGCAAGCGGGTGGCAGACGCAGCATGTGGATATACGAAACGCCGACCTGTCGGAGGAGAAGCGGCAACTGGCCCGGCGCGCCGCCGCCATGGTGGAGAACGGCATGACCATCTACATGGACGGGGGCAGTATCACCCAGTTTATGCCCGAATTTCTGACCCAGCGGAATATCACGGTCGTCAGTGCCTCTCTCGAATTGTGCCTGTATACGACCCGGCACAATATCCACACCTACTGCCTGGGCGGCTACGTGGATCCCATGGATTTGGCCTGCCGGGGAAGCTTTGCCGAACGCACAGCGGAGGATATGCGCTTTGACATGATGTTTTTCACCTGCTCCGGCCTCAGTCCGGACGGGAAGCTCACCGCGATTTCCGAATCCGGTGCTTCCCTGCTGAAGCGTCTGCTTTCCTTCAGTTCGAAGCGTGTTTTTCTGACACTTTCCGGTAGGGTCGGCACCCAGACGCCGCTGATTGTCACCCCCCTCGCGGAAATTGACGCAGTGATTTGCGACACTCCTCTTCCCGAAAATCTGGCCGCCATGGTCGGGGCGAACCGGCCGGCATCCGCCGTGCCGAAAAAGAACGACAAGGGTGTTCTGCGCCGGTAAACAGAACGGACTTTTTTAGAAAACCGCAAAAAGAAAACTGTGAAAAAACACGAAGCGTGCCTTTCACAGTTTTTTCATCCGAACGGATATTTATCTGTGCTTTACCGTGACGGTTTCGTTTTTCAGTGGGAGCGCGTCCATGATTTCCCGGGACATTCCCGCTTTCAGGTCGGGAACGATGACCTCACCGAAGGACTCAGTCTTCATGCGAACAGCGTTCGGAAGCGCCGAGCAGCTGACGATGTCACTGACGGGAATTACTACACCCTTGCGGGAGGCGAAGAAGAACTGCTCCCCGATGACGCAGGGGCCGATGGCGGGACAATTGCTCAGTTCTTCCGCCGCCGCTTCAAGACTGCCGTTCTTTTTCAGGAATCCGATGCTCTTCGCAGTCTTAATCATCGTCGGCAGGCAGCACATCATCATGATAGCCCAGAACAGGCCGATAAAAATCGCGGCCAGGTAGAGCCCCGAGCCTGCCTCCTCGATCGGGTTATACCCGTTGAGCAGGTACATCGTGCCGAAATACTTCTCGAACTCCTCCGCAGACTCCAGGCCGGAGACCTTATACAATTCGGACCAGGTTCTTGTGGACGCGTTCAGCGGCCATGCCTCCCCCGTAATGCGGTAGGGGGCGGGCGCGACATCGGTCTTTCCGTCCCAGTAGAGACGCTGCGCGCGCATGCGGGCGATATCATCATCGCCGATGGTCGCGAAGCACCAGTACCCATCGGTATCCTCTACCACATAGAAGGTGTTCTTGGCACTGTTGTAGGTGTACTCGTAGCACCAGTCGCTGACGGCGACCACATCGATATAAGAAAAGGTCTCCTTGGGCGAAGTCAGCGAATCGAATTTTTCCGCTGTCGCCTTGTTTTTATTCAGCTTCAGCACCGTTCCGCCCAGCAGCAGCACGGCAGTCAGCAGAAACGTTACGACAAGAATAATCCTGGCGGCTTTCCCCGGCCGAATATACGAGCGTATCTTTTTTTCAGCTTCCTGCATCCATGCATCCTCCGTTTTCCGGAGCCCCGCAGCCGGGCCCGTTTTTTTTAATTAAGCAGTAGGTAAAAGAGAAGCGCGGAAACCTTTTCAAAATCTCCGCGCTTCTTATTGTTGTCTTGCTTTACGCCTTCACAAAGGTGAACTTTTCCCACGGAATATCCACGGGAGCATGATGCAGGATATCGTCCACATGCATCAGCAGCGGATAGGTGGCCAGCTCCACTTCGCCCTTGGCGGCCTTCACGCGGATGGCACGCGCCACGCGCTCGGCAACCACCAGGGACTCCAGCGGTAAGCCCTTCAGTTCCGCCTTCGCCTCGTCAATATCCAGACCGCGGCCCAGCAGAATGCCGACCAGACGGGTGCGGCCGCCGTATACGGTTACGTACAGGTCGCCCGCACCAACGCACAGGTTATCCAGGGTGCCGGCACCCTGCAGCTGCAGGAGGGAAGCCATTTCCTTCACGGCCTCACCGAACACGCCCGCCTGGGAGTTGAAGTGCAGCTCGCTGTCCAGGCCGAAGTTCTTCTGGTTCACGCCGATGGTCAGGGCAATGCCCAGCGCATAGCCGTTCTTCAGGGCAACGGCGCTTTCGATGCCGATTACATCGGTGGACAGGGAGATATGATAGTAGTCGGTCTTCATGTAGCCGCGGATCCGTTCCAGGGTTGCCATGTCCTTACCGCAGAAGGCAACCTCGGTCTGGTCGTGGGCGACCAGCTCGTAGCTGGTGCAGGGGCCGCCGACCGCGCACAGGATCAGCTTCTTGCCCATTTCGTCCAGCTTCTTCTGCCACAGCTCGGGGTAGCACAGCAGCTTGCCTTCGGGCGTATCCATCAGGCCCTTGGTCACGGTCAGCACAGCGGTGTTCTCCGGAATGCGGGGCAGCACATAATCGCCGAACCAGTCTACGCCGAAGCTGCTCACGCCGCCGATGACCAGATCGGCGCCTTCCAGCGCGGTTTCCAGTTCTTCAATCTGGTAGAACTTCACGCCTTCGGGGAAATCCTTATTGAACTTCAGGTGACGGTTCGTTTCACGAGCCTTGTCGATAATCTCACGGTCCAGATGTGTGCCTACCAGGCGAACCTCGTGGCCGTTCTCCCGGGCCGGGAAAGCCAGAGCAGAGCCCATCATGCCGGAACCGACAATCGTAATAATCGCCATTGGGAACCCCTCCTGTAAATGTTAGTCTGATGCCGTTTCATGAACGGTCTTTCCTATTCTACCCCGATTCTTCCGTTTTTGCAAGAGGTGAAAAGCCGGAGTCCCGCTTCTTGTAAATCATTTCCCGGTGTGTTATGATAGGAAGGAACGAAACCGGAGGAAACATGCCTATGAAGATAGTAAAAGCAATCGTGATCCTGCTGCTGTTGCTGCTGCCCGTCGTGTGCGCTTCGGCGGAATCCGTCAATACCCTCGCCGCGGGCGAATGCCGGATGGAAGTCCGCTTTCTGGACTGCGCCAAGAAGAGCGACGGCTCCCTGGTGCTGGTTCGGACCGAAGAAGGCACGCAGATTGTGGTGGTGGACGGCGGCATCGCCAACGCTCGCTGCTATTCGGAGCTGAATAACCTGCGCAAGGAATGGATGACCGACGCAGGGCTGGCCGAGCAGACAAAAAACGCCGACTGGCAGCTTCACATCACCCTGGTGGTGACCCACTGTCACAAGGACCATGTGGCAGAGCTGTACAGCAATATTATTCCCGCCAAATACCTGACGGTGGACGCGCTCCATCTGTGTGAGGAATCCGTACTCCCCGCCGAATACGCGGACCATGAGAGCAAGAACCGCGTACCCCTGCTGAACGCCATGAAAAACTACGCCGGGGACGCTCCGATTTATACGGTGCCCTTCGGTGAAACCCGCGAAATTCCCCTGACCTACGGCACCGCGAAGCTGTTCGCACCTCTCGTGGATTTCGGTGCGGAGGAAGGGCGGGCTTTCCTGACAAGCGTCTATTACCCTACCGATACCCCGAAGCAGCTGCTGGCGGACCTGGCCACCGCTGTGGTGAACGGCAACAGCCTGTTCCTGCGGGTGGAAACGCCCGGTGCTTCTGTGCTGTTCCCCGGCGACTGCATGAAGAAAAAGGCGGGGCGAAGCGACGAGCCGCTGGATCAGATGATTGCATATTACGGTGAGGCGCTGCGCGCCGATATCGTGAAATACCCACACCATGGCATCAAGCGGGGCGCCGCAGCGCTGTGCCTTAAGCGTAGTCTGGTGAAAGAAGGCGGCATCAGCGTGCTGACCGGACCCGACGCCTGGAACGACGGCGGCATTGAGCTGGACAAGCTGGAGATGCCCTGGGTGGATACCCGCAAGGGGGAGCAGGTCTTTATTCTGAACGACACAGGCTGGGAATGCCTGACAATGGAGGAGTAAAAAAATGAGCAAGCTGATTGTTCTTTCCATGGACGCGCTGATTTATGAGGACCTGGCGAAGCTGGAAAAAATGCCCAATTTTGCCTGGCTGATGGAGAACGGTGCACGCGCAAACCGGCTGAAGTGCATCTACCCCACCCTGACCTATCCCTGCCACACCACCATGGCCAGCGGCTGCTACCCGGACAAGCACGGCATTACCAACAACTCCCTTGCCAAGCCGGGCATCAAGGACCTGCCCTGGAACTGGACCCACGAAAACGTGAAGGTGAAGGACCTGTTCGATGCCGCCAAGGCCGCCGGTCTCACCACTGCCGCCGTGGGCTGGCCCGTCACGGGCAACCATCCCTCTGTTGACTATGAGGTAGATGAAATCTGGGCCTACGGTGAGGACAAGAGCATGGCAGCCTGGGAAAAGGCTTTCCTGGACACCGGCACCACCCGGGAGCTGTATGACGCGGTGGTGTCCCGCTACATGCCCCTGCGGGTGAAGCGGCACCAGCCCGAGTCCCTCCGTTTCCTGATCAACTGCGCCTGCGACATCATTACGCTCTATCAGCCCGACCTGCTGATGATTCACCCCGCGAACATTGACCATTACCGTCATGTAAGCGGTGTGTTCTCTGACATGGTGGACAAGGGGCTGGTGGAATGCGACGGCGCGCTGGGGCAGATCATTGCCGCCTGCCAGGCCGCGGGCACGCTGGAGGATACCGACATCGTGGTCACCTCCGACCACGGGCAGCTGGACCTGAGCCGGATGATCAGGCCCAACGTGCTCTTCCGTGAGAACGGGCTGATTGATGTGGACGAAAACGGCAATGTGACCGACTGGCAGGCCTGGTGCTACCCTGTCGGCATGAGCGCGCAGGTTCACCTGAAAAATCCCTCCGACAAGGCGGTATACGACAAGGTGTACAGCCTGCTGAACAGCTGGTGCTCCACCGGGCTGCACGGCATTGAACGGGTATTCACCGCGGACGAGGTAGAAAAGGAATACCGGCTCGCGGGCGACTTCACCTTCTACCTGGAGTCCGATGGCTATACCAAGTTTGACATCGATTGGGACGGTCCGTACTGCGTATCCTTCCCCATCAGGCTGGCCAACGCCGAGAAGGCCAGCCACGGCTTCCTGCCCGAAAAGGGCCCCCGCCCCGTGCTGCTGGGCTGCGGCCCCCACTTCCGTAAGGGTGCCATTCTGGAGGATGCCCATCTGGTGGACGGCGCACCGACCTACGCGAAAATCCTGGGCGTGGAGCTGCCCGACGCGGACGGCCGCGCGCTGACCGAGCTGCTGAATGAGTGAGTGTTTTGCAGGGGAGACGATAGGGGCCTCCCGCC
>JAZUDA010000121.1:0-3800 GCA_045639455.1 Clostridia bacterium
GATCGGGCACATTTGGCGCTGTCCGCCATGCTGAAGGACCGGCAGATGGAGAAGCATTACCGGGCGCTGGTGGAAGGTACCTTGAAGGAAGAAAGTGGCGTGGTGGACGCGCCCATTGCCCGCAGCAAGCAGGACCGGAAAAAAATGGCCATCGATCCGGAAGGCCGTCCCGCCCGCACCGAGTGGCGGGTGGTGGAGCGGTTGAAGGGGGCGACACTGCTGGATGTGCATCTGATTACCGGGCGCACGCACCAGATTCGCGTTCATATGAGCAGCCTGCATCACCCGGTGGCGGGGGATGTGATTTACGGGCACAAAAATGGTGTCAAAGTTCCGAGACTGATGCTGCACGCCTTTTCGCTGCGGTTTGTTCATCCCATAACAGGGCAGGAAATGTCCTTTGAGGCGCCGCTTCCGCCGGCATTTGAGGAAGGCCTGAGAAAACTGAGATAGTATGATGCCCGGCAGGAGATCATCCGGCCGGGCTTTTGAATGGAACGAGCGGGCTATTCTTTCCGCTGCTGTCTGCGGTACTGGGCGGGCGTCTGCCCCATGACGCGCCGGAAAGCACGGTTGAACGCCGATACGCTGCCAAACCCCGCCTGGAAGCAGATGTCCAGCAGACTGGCGTTTTCTGCAAGCAGCTGCCGGCAATAACTGATGCGCCTGGTCAGCAGGTAGTCCGCCACGGTGGTGTGCAGCTCCCTGCGGAACAGGCGGGAAATATACTCCCGGCTGTAGAAAAAATGCTCGGCAACCTGGGAAACGGATGTGATATCCTGAAAATGTTCATCAATATACTGCTGTATTTCGCGTAAACGGGGAGAACAGGAATCATCAGGGGTAAAGTCCCGCTCCGATACGTTGTTGAGGAGATAAAAGACCTCAATGGCTGTAGCGAAGGACAGCGCTTTGTCGGCTTCTGTTGTGCTGGCAGACAACTTGTCCAGCTGGTGCAGCTTCTGAAGCAGCTGACGGTGCTGTTCCTCCGGCATGTGGAAAAAGACGGCGGTGTCCCGTTTTCGTGCAAAGTCCAACAAAGCGGAACCGTGGATAGCGTCAAAAGCGTCCGGGAAGAAATAGAAGACGTAGCGGTTATACACCGTGGAATCTGCTTCAATCATGGATACATGGAGCTTTCCCGGCGGAATCAGAACCAGATCCCCGGGCCCAAGCCGGTGGGAACTGCCGTCAAATACGTACCGTACCTCTCCGCCGTCATAAAGCAGCAGCTCGTAATAGTCATGAAAGTGCATCATGCTGGGGTAGGTGGCACGGTCATACGCGGTAGAACGGTGCGAATAGATGAGACTGGGAGAAATATTGGCGTTGTCCCAGTTTTTGATGATATCCCGGTATTGACTTCCGTTGTAAACGTGGGCAAATATCTGCACGGCAATCCTCCATGATTTCCAAATCGGTTCTGCGGTCACAAATCGCCGTTTTCGTGTTCACAA
The DNA here is from genome assembly GCA_045639455.1 of Clostridia bacterium. Classification (GTDB taxonomy): domain Bacteria; phylum Bacillota; class Clostridia; order Christensenellales; family Aristaeellaceae; genus JAZUDA01. The sequence continues at coordinate 1,458 of JAZUDA010000121.1, forward strand.
AATGAAGAGAAAAATTGTTTTGTGACCTGTATACTTATCATACAATAATGTTTCTCATATTGCAAGTGCATTTGGGGAACATAATACAAGAAAGGGGATTTTTTCGCATGAAGAAAATCTTGTCCTTCCTCCTCGTTCTGTCTATGCTGCTGGGCATGTGCCTGGTTGGCGCGGGCGCTGAGGAAAAAGTTGTCCTGAAGTGGCTGATCGGCACCAGTACTGCTGACTACCAGAAGGACCACGGCTACGGCGTTGCCGAGCGCATTGCCAACGAACTGGGTTGCGAAATCGAGTTCGAACTGATCAACGGCACCGAACAGTTGATGCTGATTATCTCCTCCGGTCAGGCTTATGACTATGTCTACCTGAGCAGCGGCAACTACAAGAACATGATGGAAGAAGAAGCTCTGCTGGATCTGACCGATCTGTTGGCTCAGTACGGCAACAACATCACCGAGTCCATCACCACTCTGTGGCCCGCGGTTACCGTGGATGGCGGCATCTATGCCATTCCCTCCACTGCCGCTCAGCCTGACTCCGTCCGTTACTCCATCGTGGCCCGTCAGGATCTGCTGGATGCTATCGGCTACACCGGGGACAAGCTGCCCAAGACCCTGGGCGGCTTCACCCAGATGCTGCGTGACATCAAGGCCGCTTATCCCGACATGATTCCGCTGACCGGCTCCAAGGAATGCGGCTACGGCGCTCTGATTTCCAACATCGCCTCCGCTTTCGGTATTGAGACCGGCGGTAACCTGGCTCCCTATCAGCTGGTGGATGGCAACGTGACTTTCATCGTTGACAATCCCAAGGTAACCGATTATCTGACCTATGTCCAGGGCCTGTTCAACGAGGGCCTGATCGATGCCGAGTGGAACGCTCAGACTCTGGCTGACTCCCGCAACAAGTGGATCGGCAACCAGGCTGTTATGAGCTACAACTCCTGGAACGGCTTCGCTATCGATACCATGTATGAACTGTACGAGGGCATGGAGTTCTCCACTCTGCCTCTGCTGGAGGACGAGAACGGCAAGGTCCATGTACAGGTGTACTCCGGCGTTGGCGCTTACGGCGGCATCCCGGTAACTGCTGAACATCCTGCCGAGTCCATCCAGGTCATCAATGCCCTGATGGATTGGGATAATCATCTGGAAATGGGTCTGGGCGTAGAAGGTGTTCACTACAGCAAGACTGAAGATGGCGGCTTCCTGGCCATCCAGCCTGCTTTCAGCGAGGAGAAGAACATTTCCAACGTATTCATCGCCGGTTTCTACCGCGAGGATATCTACCCCACCTACTGGGAAGTTCGTCTGCAGAAGAACGCTTACATGCAGCGTTACTTCTATGAGCAGCGCGCGATTCAGCTGGACGGCGGCCGCCGCAGCCCTGTTGCCATCGCCCCCGCTACCGGCGTAGAAGCGCAGACCACTCTGGAAACTGCTGTGAAGGATTCTCTGGTTGCCACCATTTGCGGCGGCAATATCGCCGATTTCGAAAAGGTTGTGCAGAAGTGGCATGCCGAGGGTGGCGAGGATGTCGTAGCCTTCTATGATGCCTGGTACAAGGAGAACATCGCTGAATAATTTTTCCCCCGTTTTTCCCGCGGGCGGCGGAGGCTTTCTCCGCCGCCCGCTTTCCTTAATCCTATGCGTTGGAGGCAGCAAAAAGATGACAGCCTGCAATAAAACTCGCCGCTCCTGGGCGAAACGGCTCTCGGTTTACCTGGCAGGACACTGGGAACTGTACCTGTTTCTGATTCCCGGGCTGGTCGTTCTGACCATGTTCAAGTTCCTGCCCATGACGAAAATCGTCATCGCGTTCAAAAATTTCAAGCCCCTGAAGGGCATCGCCGGCAGTAAATGGGTCGGTATGGCCAACTTTGCCAAAATGTTCGCTGACGCGCAGGTTTGGCAGGTCATCCGCAACACGCTGGTAATCAATCTGTTGGAGATTGCAATCTGCGTCCCGCTGCCCATGCTGATGGCGGTTATGCTGAACGAACTCAACTGCATGCCTGTGAAGAAGGTTGTGCAGACAATGGTATATATCCCGCATTTCTTCACCTGGGTCGTTGTATACAGCCTTTTCTTCAATATGTTCAACAGTATGGGTACTGTGAACAAATTCTTCCAGATATTTACCGGCGAACCGGTTATGTTCTTCTCCAACGGTGGCTGGTTCCGCTTCCTGCTGGTTATTTCCGCTGTATGGAAGGGCACCGGTTGGGTGACCATCGTCTATCTGTCTGCTATTTCCAGCATTGACAGGGAAATCTACGAAGCAGCGGTTATCGACGGCGCCGGGAAGATTCAGCAGGCAAAGTATATCACCATTCCCAGCCTG
>JAZUDA010000122.1:0-3288 GCA_045639455.1 Clostridia bacterium
CCTGCAGCCTGAGGTGATGGCCATGGCTGACCGGGCGGCCACGGCGGCGAAGATGATGCTGGAAACCGGCTGCTCTGCGGAAAACGTGGATGTGGCTGAGTTGCGGAAGCGGCTGCTTGCCGCCGGCGGCATACTGAAATAAGAAAGAAGGATACCGATATGCTGATTTCTACCAATTCCGGCCTGTATTCCAAGCGGATGGGGCAGAGCCGTTACCTGATGACCGATGCCATGGACTTCTTTGCCCGGATGGGCTTTGAGGCCGTGGACGTGAACTTTGCCGCTACCATCTATGACGGCGAGGAGAAGCATGAGCCCGTGCTGGACGGCGATTGGAAGGCGAATGTGGCCGCAGTGCGGGAACGCATCCTGGCGAACGGACTGGCGGTGTCCCATACCCATCTGCCTTTCTACGACTATGAAATGGCGGACAAGGACACGCTGAATTTCAACAATCAGATGACCTTCCGCTCCATTGAGGCTTCCGCACTGGTGGGTGCCAAGCTGGCGGTTATCCATCCCCAGCGTCAGCAGGGCACGGCCTATTTCCGTCCCACGCTGGTGAAGCGTACCGTAGAGTTGCTGACCCCCTTCCGCGAGGCAGCGGAAAAGGCCGGCGTGACCCTGTGCGTGGAAAACATGAACACCACCACCCCCGAACAGCTGCTGGAAATCGCCAACGGCCTGGACTGCGCCGTCTGCTGGGACTGCGGCCACGCCAATTTGGCGGGTGTGAACCAGCATGATGCCATCGTGTATCTGGGAAACAAGGTTCAGGTACTGCATCTGCATGACAACTACGGTGCCAAGGACGACCACGCCCTGCCCTTTATCGGCAATGTGGACTGGGCGGGCCTGCTGAAGGGCCTGCGCGAGGTGGGCTATCCCGGCACGTTCAACTATGAAGTCAGCGCGCCCGCCCTGCCCCATGATCTGCGGGAGGAGCATGCCCGCTACATGGTGAAGGCTGCCCGCTGCCTGCTGGATACCTATTACAAGGATTGATACAAGGAGAACCTATGGCAAGCATCAACGATTTGGGAATCGATATCGGCACCGCGAACGTGCTGATTTCCATGAAGGACCGGGGCATCGTGCTGGCGGAGCCGGCGGTTGTCGCCGTGAACCGGGATACCCATTCCATTGTGGCCTACGGTGAGGATGCCCGCAGGATGATGGGCCGCACGCCCGGCAATATTCTGGCCATCCGTCCGCTGATGGACGGTACCATGTCCGATTCGGAGCTGACGGGCGCCATGCTGTCCCACTTTGTGGAAAAGGTCACCGGCCGCCGGAATATCTTCAGCCATCCCCGTGTCGTTATGACTGTCCCCACCCGGGTGAATGAGGCGGATTGCCGCGCGCTGTCCGCGACGCTTTTCGATTGCGGCATGCGCCGTACCCAGCTGCTTCGCAAGACGATGGCGGCCGCCATCGGCGCAGGCATCGGGGTGGAAAGCACTTATGGCTCCATGGTGGTGGATATCAGCGCGGGTGTAACGGATGTGGCGGTCATTTCCTCCGGCAAGATTGTGGTGGAGGAGTGCAGCCCTGTCTGCGGTGATATGTTCAGCACCGCCATCACCCGCTACCTGCGCCAGAAGGAGAACCTGCTCATCGGCGAACAGACGGCGGAGCTGGTAAAGATAAACCTGGGCGCTGCCATTCCCCGGGCGGGGTCCCTGTATATGGACGTTTCCGGCCGGAACTTGATTGCCGGCCTGCCCAAAACGGTGCGGGTCACCTCCGAGGACGTGTATGAGGCGCTGGAGGAAACGGTTCAGATGCTGATTGAAACCATCCACGGCGTACTGGAACGCTCCCCGGCAGAGTTGGCCGCGGACATCTTTGAGAACGGCATCACCCTGACCGGCGGCGGCGCGCTGCTTTTCGGCCTGTCCGACGCGGTCAGCGCGGGTCTGAAGCTTCCCGTCTTTGTGGCGGAGGATCCCCAATCTACCGCCGTCAACGGCTGCGCTATCACGCTGGAAAATATCGGCGAGATGAGCCGCTTCCTTGAGGATAACCGCCGCCATCTGCTGAGCATCTGACGGCGCAAAAGGAGAGTATGCCATGAAGGACGCGTATGGGCTGTATGAGGATTTTTTCGGGGCGGAGCGTTTGCGCGATTGGGCGCGGGCAGCGGTGACCCGTCAGTCGCTGCGCCGTTTCACCTGCCCGCCGGACCGGGCGGAGTGGGAGCGCGTCTGCTACGAGTCCGGCCGGCTGGCACTGCCGGATGTGCGGCTTGTATGCGGCAGATGCGAAAACAGCCTGTTCCCCCAAAGCCTGCTGAACCGGTTTGACCGGGCGGAGCGATACTGCATGGTGTGCGCGAAATCCGGCGAGGAGGCGGCGCTCTTCGGGGCAGGCCTGTCGCTGGCGGCGTTCCAGCTTGATTTATGGCAGCACGGAACCGCTTCCTGTGTGGTGGATATGCCTGTGCGGCATACTTTGTCCGTTCCCGCGGGCTTCCGCCCCGTGTGCCTGATGGCGTTGGGAAAAGTGGATCCTTTCCCGGACCGTACCGCCCCTCTACGGAGGCGGCGTGCCATGGAAAAAACCTGCGAGGAGCCGGAAACATACCCTGCCTGGGCAAGAAAAGCGGCTGCGGGGCTTCAGATTGCTCCCTCCCGCAACAATGCCCAGCCGTGGCGGCTTACCTTCCGGGACGGCGAGTTGCAGCTTTGGACGGAGACGGACGACAGCCCGGACGCGGGCATCGCGGCGCTGTATACCGCCTGCGCCCTGGCGGATACGCCCCACGAAACAAGCCTGTTCAACGGCGGTCCCGTGGCGGTTTTCCGGATAAAATAGCCCAAACTTGATATTTTGTTGCCTGAAAAAGAACAAAAAATAACATATCCGTGAAATATTGGTTGACATTGTAGCATTTTCGTAATAAAATAGACGCTGAAGCTGTATCCTTATGCAGGAGCGGCATCAAAATAGAGAGGTGCTGAAGAAAGTGAAACATTCTTTCAACTGTTCTCGCAGGGCGATCGCGCTGCTTTTGGTCACCGTGCTGATGATGACCATGGTATCCATCCCGACAGCCTTTGCAACATCCACAAAATACGGCAAGACCACAGTTGACAAGGTCTTTGTACGGAAGCAGGCCAAAGACGGTGGTGACTACTGGTTCATGGTCCCCACAGGCTGGGTCGGGACCGTTCTGGGTGAAACGGATGCGGACGGCTATCACTGGTATTATGTTATCGTGAATGGTCCTGATGCCCCGGAGCGTACCTACTGGGGCTATATTCGCAGCGACTGTTTCCGCTATCT
>JAZUDA010000123.1:0-2883 GCA_045639455.1 Clostridia bacterium
CCCCGGAAGGACAGCTGCGCAGCATCCGGAAAACGCCCACGCCCACCCATTACCATGAGACGGGCTACGGCTATTACGAGCCGGAGGAACTGAAAAGCTGCTTCGCGATGCTGCTCCGGCAGGTACTGGCGGATTGCCCCGGCGAGGAAGTGCTGGGTGTGTCCGTGACGTCCATGACCGAGTCCGTGGTGCCGCTCTCCGCCGAGGGCGAGGTACTGTTCCCGATTGTTGCCTGGTTTGACGCCAGCGCCGCGAGGGAGGCGAAGCAGATTCGGGAGCGCTTTGGCACGGAAAAGATTTTTGCCGTCTGCGGCGTGGATCCCGACCCGATTTTCTCCCTGCCCAAAATGCTATGGATCCGCAAAACACACCCGGAGGTCTTTGACCGGGCGGTGAAGTGGCTGCAGATGGCAGACTATATGTATTTCCTGCTGTGTGGGGCGTATGTGACCGACTATTCCATGGCGGGCAGGACGCTGATGTACGATATCTCACGTTGCGAATGGTCCCGGGAACTGACGGAGCCCTTCGGGGTGTCCTGTTCCGTGATGCCGGACGTGCTGTCCTCGGGAAGCCTGGCGGGTCGCGTTCATAAGAAGGCCTCTGCCGATACCGGGCTTCCCATCGGGACACCTGTCTACGTGGGCGGACACGACCATCTGTGTGCTACCATCCCCAGCGGCTGTCTGGCAGGCAGAAAAATGATGGACTCCTCCGGCACGGTGGAGTGCTACCTGATGATTTCCGACAAGGGAATGCCCGTTCCCACCCGCTTCGCCGGGGCACGAGTCGGGCGCTATTTGCAACCGGAGCGGTATGTGCTGTGGGGCAGCATCAAGTCCAGCGGCGCGTCCGCAGACTGGGCGTATGACCTGCTCACTACCCGGAACGGCTGGACGGGCGAAAAGGAAAAAATCGACTACGCCGCCGTCCTTTCCCGTTGCGGCGAGGTGCCCTTCGGCAGCGAGGGTGCAATCTATGTCCCGCACCTGCGGGGCAGCGGCGCTCCTTTCTGGAATCCGTCAGACCGGGGCGCTTTCGTGGGGCTGACCTCCCGGCATACCGCGCCGCATCTGACGCGGGCGGTGTTTGAGGGGCTATGCTGCCAATCCCGCATGATTGTGGAAATGCACGAATCCATCTCCGGCACCCGTCCGGAGGCGCTGTGCGTGGCAGGAGGCAGCACAAAGAACCGCTTCTGGCAGCAGCTGAAGGCAGATATCCTGCAATTGCCCGTGGAGCTGTCGAACGTGGAGGATGCCACGGTTCAAGGCGCGGCCCTGCTGGCCGCGATAGGCGCCGGCGTGTACGGAAGCATTGAGGAAGCAAGCGCCGCCATGGCGCGGGAGAATGAGATCCTGCTGCCCGACTCCGCCCGCAAAGACGCGGCGGTCGCGCTGTACCGGAAATATTGCGTTGCAAACGATGCGGTGAACAATCTGCACCGCACGATGGCATCCATCGACAATAAGTGAAAAACGGAGGGCTGAGAAATGAGGAAGGTCGTTCTTGCCGCTGTAGGAAAACTGGAATATCAGGAAGTACCGCTGCCGGAACTTCGTCCCGGCTGGGTTCGGGTGAAAATTTTACGCTGTGGGCTGTGCGGGACGGACGTGCACAATTACTATAAGGAAACGATTTTCGGCAAGGATCAGTACCCTTTCAATATGGGCCATGAGACCTGCGGCATCGTGGACGGGATCGGCGAGGGCGTCGAGGGCCTTGCCGTGGGCGATCAGGTGGTCATCAATCCTTTCTGGACCTGCAACTCCTGCGAGCCCTGCCGCATGGGCAAAAACAACAATTGCGACCATCTCAAGACCATCGGCCTTGTGGGCCCCAGCGGCAACAGTGAGTACACGCTGGCCCCCGCCACCTCCGTCCTGAAGACGGCGCCCGGCGCGGATCCCGACTGCATGGCCTTTACGGAGCCGCTGGGGACCATCGTCTACGCCATGGACAAGGTGCGCCTGTCCCCGGAGCAGGATGTGCTCATCGTGGGCGCGGGAGCGATCGGCATGATTTTCTTCCAGATGCTGAAAAATGCGCTGGTCAATTCCCTGACCGTGGCGGATCTTTCCGATGAAAAGCTGGCGTTTGCCCGTTCCCTCGGCGCGGAAAAGATCGTCAACCTTGCCCGGGAGCAGAGCGAAAAGCGTTATGACGTGATTATCGACTGCACCGGCAGCGCGAAGGCCGCGGAAAACGACATCCATATGGCGAAATTCGGCGGACAGGTGATGATTTTCGGCGTTTGTCCAATTGACTCCACCATGACCGTCAGCCCCTTCGAGATTTACAAGAAGGATTTGTCCATCTATGCCTCCATGGCACTGAACCATTCCGCCTTCACCCGGGCTCTGCATCTGCTGCAGAGCGGCCGCGTGGACGTGAAGCCGCTGATTGCCGGCGTGTACCCGGTGGGCAAGTTGGAGGAGTGCATCCACATGGTCAAGGAAGGCAAGGTCAACGGCAAGATCATCATTGACACGACCAGGATGGAGTAACGAAAATGAAGCATATCTATCTGAACCTGAAGCGGTTTGACATTCCCGCGGCCATGAACGGCGTAAACCGTCTGGCGCCCGTCACGGACTGGGCGCGGGCCATCGTATCCGGCACGGCGGAGGGGCTGGCAAAATATGACCCCGCCGGGACGGAGTTCGTCCAGTTCTACCCGGAGGCGCATCTGCTGAACGCGGTGGCGGCGGGCAACGGCGGCCCGGTTCATGTGGGCTGTCAAGGCGTCTACCGGCAGGATGTGACGCCGGGCGGCAATTTCGGTGCCTTCACAACCAACCTTCCCGCTTCCGCTGCCCGGGCGCTGGGCTGTACCCATGCGCTGATAGGCCACTGTGAGGGGCGGATGGCAGTGAGGGGCGG
>JAZUDA010000124.1:0-2484 GCA_045639455.1 Clostridia bacterium
GCGCCTAGAAGACCTGCGAGAACGCGCCTTAATCGGAATGTGGCATGATGGTGAAGGGGGATAAACGGGTCAGAAATCGGTGAAAGTTTTCGGTTCACAGGCGTCAGGCCGGAATGTGATGCGCCTAGAAGAGCTGCGAGAACGAGCCATAATCTGCACGTTCTATGACGATAAAGGGGATAAACGGATCACAAATCAGGAAAAAGTTTTCCGTTTCAACGCGCAATAGCCGAAGTGTGATGTCCGGCAAAGAAGAAGGACGAGCATTCCCCAATCGACACACGCCATGACAGTGAAGGGGATAAACGGGTCAGAAATCGGTGAAAGTTTTCGGTTCACAGGCGTCAGGCCGGAATGTGACGCGCCATAATCGGCACGTTCCATGACGATGAAGGGGATAAACGGATCACAAATCAGGAAATATTTCCGGTTCATCGGCATTATAGGCCGGAATGTGATGCTCCATGAGGAGCTGCGCGAACACGCCGCGGCCGGGGCGGAGCGTGCCCGTGAAGGAGCCGTCATACACGCGGGATACGCCGCATGAGGGGCTGCGCGGCTGCAGGATGGCGAAATCCGCGCCCGCGTCAAGGGCAATCCGCAGCGCTTTTTCCGCGCCCAGGCGGAAGGCCGCATCCACGTTTTCGCCGTTTTTCGTTGTGACCGTGCCGTCCACAATTTCCGCGGGAACGCGCGGGGTGGGCAGGCCGCCCAGCTGCTCCGGGCAGACGGGAATCACATCATGCCCCTCGCAGTAGCGCAGCACAGCCTCGCAGCGATTGTTGCCGCCGGAATATTTGCAGTTCTGCCCCAGGAGGCAGGCGCTGACGAGAATCTTCATCAGAATGCCCTCACTTGTTCAGGAAGAAAAGGCCAACCAGCACGATGACGATACCAATGACCTTGTTGAGCGTAATAGCTTCGCCGTATGCCAGGAAGCCGGCAATCAGCAGCACAATGGCCAGGAAGGAGCTCTGCACGGTGGAGGCCATGGAGACCTGCCAGCCCGCCTTGTAGGCGAAAATGAACCCCACCTCAAGCCCCACAATCACGATGCCAAGCACGAAGGGCGCCCAGTTCAGGTGAGTTGCCTCGCGAAGAATATTACCACCCCTTCCCACCAGATAGTACATGATAGCAGACACCGCCGCGCCCACCAGATAGGTGACGGTCAGCGAGGCAAACGGGTCCAGGGAGGCAGGGACAGACTTGGTGCAGAACTGGTAAATTGTATTGCAGCAGACAACCAGCGCGATGGGCCAGATATAAGAAAGCATGGAGTTTACTCCTTTTTCCGCAGATAGTCAATGCAAGTGCCCAGCAATCCGAGGCAGATCATGATATCCGCCGGATTGCAGACGAAGAAAGGAAGAAAGGGGAAATAGAGAAAATCAAACACAGCGCCCAGCCGGAGCCGGTCAATCAGGTTCCCCGCGTAGCCGCCCGCCGCGACCAGAAAGCACATCATACCAAAGCGGCCCGGCGGATTTTTTTTAACAAAAAACAGCAGTAAAGCAAAGAACGCCAGGCCGATGACGGTACCGAAAAAAGGGCTGTTTCCGAGAAAGCCGAAAGAAATTCCCGGGTTCAAGGTGGGGGAAACCGTCAGTACACCGGGGAGCAGGACCGCCTCCCCCGTCACGGTCGCGGCTACAAGCGCCTTCAACCCCTGATCCACAGCCAGGCAGAAGAGGGGAATCCCCCATTTTTTCACTTCTTTTCCACCTCATGAATCAGTGCCAGAACTGCCTGGGTGCCGTTGGCGGCAGGCGCGTTGTTCAACGCGTCTCGAAGGGTCTCCCGATCCGCCCAAAGGGACGTCAAAGACTCGGTCAGCGTCTCCTTCGTCATGTTTTCCTGCAAAAGCACACGGCAAAGTCCCCGCTTTTCATAACTCTGCGCGTTCAGAATCTGGTCCCCGCGGCCCGCGCCCTTGGGGTATGGCACCAGAAGCATGGGCTTTTTCAGTGCCTGCAGCTCGCACAGCGCGGTTGCGCCGGCGCGGGAAAGCACGAAATCGGCCGCCGCCATGGCATCCGGCAGGTCATCGGAAAGGAATTCCAGCTGGCAATAGCCCTTCCTCCCGTCCAGAGACGCGTCCAGGTTCCCCTTTCCGCACAGATGCAGCACATTCGCCCAGGGCAAAATATCATCCAACGCGGCGCGAAGGGCCTCATTCACCCGCTGCGCGCCCTGGGAGCCACCCATCATCATCAGTACGGGCTTGCTGCCGTCAAAACCGGCCAGCGCCAGACCCTTTTCGCGGTCGCCGGTGAAAAGCTTCTCCCGCAGCGGCGTGCCGGTGAAAACGCCCTTCTCTCCCAGCGTTTTTGCGCACTCGGGGAAGGTGGTGGCGATTTTCTTCGCGAATTTGGCGCAAATCTTGTTGGCGAGGCCGGGGGTCAGGTCACTTTCATGGCAAACGATGGGCACACGGTGCAGCCAAGCGCCGAAAACCACGGGAACGGACACAAAGCCGCCCTT
>JAZUDA010000125.1:0-3314 GCA_045639455.1 Clostridia bacterium
GTCAAAGGCGCCCGCCTTGATCAGGCATTCTACTGCCCGCTTATTCAGGCATTCGGGGCGCATGCGGCGGCAGAAGTCCTGCAAATCCAGATACGGCCCCTCCTGACGGCAGCGGACGATTTCGTCTACCGTATTCTGCCCCACGTTCTTTACCGCGCCGAGCCCGAATACGATGCCCTTCTTTCCGTCCGGCGTATAGCCAACCCGGAACTTCCATCCGCTCTCGTTCACATCCGGCGGCAGAATGGGAATCTCATGCCCGCGGCAATACTGAATATAGGTGGCAATTTTAGCCGCGTTGCCCCGGACGGAGTTCATCATGGCGGCCATAAATTCCACCGTATGGTGCTTTTTCAGCCAGCCTGTCCAAACAGCGACCAACGCGTAGGCCGCGGCGTGGCTTTTGTTGAAGGCATAGGAGGCGAAGGAGGACATCTCATTGTACAATTGCTCCGCCACCGCCTCGGGAATTCCGTTACGCACACAGCCGGGCACCTGCACATTGCCGTTTTCATCCGTGGTACCGTGGATGAAGGCTTCCTTCTCCTTGGCCATCACGTCTTTTTTCTTTTTGGCCATTGCACGGCGCATCAGGTCGCTCCGTCCGAAGGAATAGCCCGCCAGATCCCGCACAATCTGCATGACCTGCTCCTGATACACCATGCAACCGTAGGTCACGTCCAAAATCGGCTTCAGCTTCGGCGTCAGGTATTCTACGCTGTCCGGGTTCTGCTTGCCTGCGATATAGCGTGGGATGCTCTCCATGGGGCCGGGACGGTAGAGAGAAATGGCAGCGATAATATCCTCAAAGTTTTCAGGCTTCATATTGGTCAGGAAGGAGCGCATGCCACTGCCCTCCAACTGGAATACGCCATCCGTATCGCCTTCAGAAATCATGGCGTAAACCTCCGGGTCATCGGTGGGAATATCGGCAACGGTCATATCCACGCCGCTTTCCCGCATCAGGTCCAGCGCGTCCCGCAATACCGTCAGGGTGCGCAGGCCCAGGAAGTCCATCTTCAACAGGCCCAGTTTTTCCAATGTACCCATGGGATACTGGGTGGTAATCACATCGTCATTGGTCTGCAGCGGCACATATTCCACCACAGGCTTCGCGGTAATCAGTACGCCCGCGGCATGGGTGCTGGCGTGGCGGGGCATACCCTCCAGCTTCAGGGAGGTATTGTAGAGCCGTGCCACCTTCGGATCGTTCTTTACCATATCCCGCAGGGTCGGAGACAGCTCCAGCGCCTTTTCCAATGTCATGCCCAGGTCGGTAGGGATGGCTTTCGCCACAGCATCCGTTTCCTGGAAGGAGAAGCCCATCACGCGCCCTACATCGCGGATAACCGCGCGGGCCGCCATGGTACCGAACGTAATAATCTGGCTCACATGGTCCGAGCCGTATTTTTTCGCCACATGGTCAATGACCTCCTGCCGCCGCTCGTAACAGAAGTCCACGTCAATATCCGGCATGGAGACCCGCTCCGGGTTAAGAAAGCGCTCAAACAGCAGATTATACTTCAGCGGGTCAAGAGCCGTAATATACAGGCAGTACGCCACAATCGAGCCAGCGCCGCTACCGCGCCCCGGGCCTACCATGATATGCTCCTCCCGGCAGAAATTGACGTAGTCCCACACAATCAGGAAGTAATCCACATACCCCATCTGCCGGATAACTCCGATTTCGTACTCCATCCGCTTGCGGGGCGCTGAATCCGGGCCGCAGTTGTCCGGGTAACGTTCCTGGAGGCCTTTCTCGCACAGGCGGGTAAAGAGGCCATCGGCGGTGTCTCCCTCCTCCACCGGGTAATTCAGCAGGTGGATATGGTTGAAATCGAATGTCACATCACATCGTTCCGCAATCCGTGCGGTATTGTCCACGGCCTCCGGGCACATGGAGAACAGGGTGCGCATTTCCTCCTCGCTCTTCACGTACAGCTGGGTCGTTTCCATCCGCATACGGTCGTCTTCGTCCAGGGTTTTCCCGGTCTGGATGCACATCAGTACTTCCTGTGCCTGGGCATCCTCCTCCTGCAGGTAGTGGCAGTCGTTTGTCGCCACAAGGGGCAGCTGCAGCTCTCTGGCCAGCTGAACCAGGCGGGGCAGGACTGTCTGCTCCTCCTGCAGGCCGTGGTTCTGAATCTCGATATAGTAGTGATCCGGTCCGAACAGGTTCGCCATATAGCGGGCATGGTCGCGGGCCTCGTCATAGCGGCCGTCCAACAACATACGGGGCAGTTCCCCGCTGACACAGGCTGAAAGGGCAATCAGACCCTCATGATGCTGCTCCAGGAGTGTATAGTCAATCCGGGGACGATAATAGAAGCCCTCGGTAAAGCCCTTGGAAACAAGGAACGACAGGTTCTTATACCCCGTATTGTTTTCGCACAGCAGAATCAGGTGGTGCATTTCCCGCTGCTGGCGATCCAGCCGGTTCTTGCATACATAGACTTCGCAACCGATGACCGGATGGATGCCGTTATCCAGCATGGTCTGATAAAAATCCACCACGCCATACATAACGCCGTGGTCCGTCACAGCACAGGAGGTCTGCCCCAAGGCAGTCAACCGCTTGGCCAAAGCCTTGATGCGGCAGGCACCGTCCAGCAGAGAATACTCCGTATGAAGATGCAGGTGACAAAACGACACAGGCTTTCCTCCTCCCGTTTGCGATAGATTTACAGTCTATTATACCACACCTTATGCCCGGTTGTAAAACAAAAAGCGCCGCTGCGGAATGATTTTCCGCGGCAGCGACGGGATTAACAGATTGATTCGATGGTTTTTTCGGGGTTTTCGCGTAATGCCTCATACAGGGTACTGATTGCCGAAACCGTCCGGGCATCCGTGATGCCGCAGTAGATCCCAAGCGCGTGCGAGATGCCCCGCGCTGCATCGGCGGCCACGGTGTCGGATGATTCGTCCCCCGTGAACAGGAAGCCCGCGGCAATCGCGGCGTACAGCGGCGCGCATCCCCCGCCGCAGGCCTTCAGCGCGCCGCAGAGACGGTCCGTCGGGGCCAGCTTGCGTTTTGTATCACGGCCTACACGGGCGACCGTATCGCCCAGCAGGCGGTTGTCATAGCGGGCAAGCAGCTCCTCCGCGTGGGTCAGCAGCGGCCCTACCGGCACCTCATGGCGCTTTGCCAGGCCGTGCGCGACAGTACGCAGGGCGCTGTCTACCGCGCGGCGTACACGCATGTCCCCCATGGCCTGCCAGATCGTTTCGTAGCCAAGCCGGGCACCAAGATAAGCGCACACGGCGTGGCTCATATTCTGCATATACAGCTTGCGTTCCAGAATGAGCCGGAA
>JAZUDA010000126.1:0-4295 GCA_045639455.1 Clostridia bacterium
CAGCCTTGCCCTGAACAACGGGGATTACGACAGCGCCATTGATCTCTTGACCCGTACCGGTGCCTATTTGGACGCGGAGCAGCTGCTGTGCCGTGCTTATTATGAGCGGGGCAGCCTGCTGCTGGAGGCGGAGCAGTTTGAGGCCGCGGGCAGCGATTTCCTTGCCGCAGGCGATTATCTGGACGCGACCGTATTGGGTTCGCAGGCGATTTACAGCCCGGCGATTGCGGCCATGGAGGCGGATGATTACGCCCATGCGGCGGAGCTGTTCGCCATGATCCCCGGCTATCAGGAGGCGGACGCCAACCTGCGCAAGTGCCTCTATGCCCAGGCGATTGTACCGTATGAGGCCAAGGATTACGCCGCTGCCCAGCCGTTGTTTGAAAAGGCAATCGGCTATGGGGACGCAAAGGAAAAAAACGATGAATGTCTGTACCGCATCGCGGCGCAGAAGATGAACGATGGGGATTTCGCGGCCTCCGCGGAACTGCTGGAGCAAATCCCGGAATATGAAGACGCGACCGCCCTGCTGAAAAAGATGCGCTACGCGCAGGCGGAAGAGGCGCTGAACAACGGCAATTGCGAGCTGGCCATCGCCCTGTTTGAGGAACTGGACAACTATGGCGACAGCGCCGAACGCAGGGAAGAAGCCATCTACAGCCAGGCCGTGCAGTATCTGGATGCGGGCGACAGCGAATCCGCCCTGCTGATGTTGAAAATGGTGCCGGAAAACGAAAACGCCGCCGAGCTGTACGGCCGGATTGTGCTGCAGGATGCCCGGGCGCTGGAAACAAGCGGCAAGAGTGAAGAGGCGCTTGCTCTTTTCGGCTCCATCAGGGAAGACAGCGAGGAAGCCGCGCAGGCCTATGAGGAGCTGTGCTACAGGATGGGCGAGGAAGCGAAAAACAGCGGCCTGCTGCAAAAGGCCGGCGCGCTGTTCGGGCAGATTCCCGAATATCTGGATGCGCAGCAGCAGTCCGATGCGTGCTATGATTCCTATTACCAGTCCGTCTATCTGGGCGCGAAGGAAGCCATCGCTGCGAAGAATTATGCCCGCGCGGTGGAAACCATGGAGGGAATTTCCATGGAAAATCTCCCTGCCCAGTACGCGGAGCTGGCGGATATGTACAACGAGTCCTGCTATGTGTACGCGGAAGCGCTATATGAAGAGAACAAGCCCTACGAGGCGCTTGTCTACTATGAAAAGATTCCGGATTATCAGGATGTGACGGAAAAGAAGCTGCAGCGCGCCTGCTACCGGATCCTGGGCACATGGAAGAGCCGCACCGGCGTTGTAATGGAATTCCGCCGGGACGGAACATGCAGGATTGACGGCAAAGAGCAGAGCTTCTACGCCAGAATGTACTCCCTGTATCTGGGCAGCGGCGCCGGAAAGATGAAGCTGACCTACCAGATTACCGACCTGACGGATGACAAGCTGACACTCACCTCCACCGGAGAAGGCTACACCAAAATCTACTCCATGGACCGGGTGACGGAGGACACGACGGAAGAGAAAACCGGGGAATAAAAACAAATACGAAAAAAGACGGGTCTGATATTGCTTCAGACCCGTCTTGCTTTATTTCATGAGATCCGTTCCGGCAAGCTTCCGCAGAAAATCGTCGGACAGCCACGTTTTCAGGTCGTCGGGCGATACGGACCGCTGCCCCGCGGAGAAGGGAAGCTCCCCCTTGCCCTCCATGGCGTCCTCCAGAAAACTGAAGACGGTATAGCGCAGGTGGCTCAGCATGGAGGGCTCGATCCAGTACCGCCACACGGTATGCGGCGTGAGATGCTCCAGGGCCCGGAAACGCAGATAGCAGGGCAGGCCGTCCGACACATCCCGCCAGATATCGGCAAAAACGAAATCGCATTTTTCGCCGGGCAGCACCTCCCGGGCGTATCGGAAGGCGTCATCCTCGATGACGCGGATCTTCTCCCGGTGGGGGAAACAGGGCAAAATGAAGCGGTTGAACAGCCCGATGACCTCCGGATCCCGCTCCACACAGGTAACAGAGGAAACGGTATCCTTTTCGGAGGCGTGGAAGGCAAAATAGCCCAGCCCCAGGCCGAAGGTGGTCACGCTGCCCCTTGCCTCCTCCAACGCGGGACGGCTGGTGATGATTTCGTTGGGCAGCAGCGTCATCCAGTCGTTGCCGTCCTGCATGACGCCCAAATAGGAATAGGGCTCGGCAAAATAGCCCAGCGGCTGGATTTCCGTTCCGTTGACAAAGGCGGGCTCGCCCGCGGTGAAAAGCTGATAGGGCCTGCATACGCCGGTACCCAGCTGCCAACGGGCGGTAACAGCCGTCCGGAAAGGAACACGGGCGAAATATGCGTCCCGGGTAAACCGCTCCGGCGTCAGGCGGCGGGGACGGAGATAGGTATGGTACAGCCGGGCATGGCGCGGGTTATCCGCCACGTCAAGCCCCATCATGCCGGCCAGCAGCAGACGGTAGGCCTCATCCGGGTCAAGCCCGCAGTCCCGGACGATTTGGGCCACATCCTCTTCGGTCACACCGCAGGGAGTATTCATCAGGTAGCCTGCCAGTCGCTCCATCATTTCCAGATGGTCGTCCCGGTTCCGCTTCAGCGTTTCCCATGCTTCCAGCGCGTCAGGCTGTAGAGTCAGCTTCATCAAAAAATCCCTCCTGATTGCTCAAGGAGGGATTATAGCACATTTGCCGGGGGAACTTCAAGCGTTCAGGCGGGCGGCGGTGCGGGGCAGCAGGTCTGCCGCGTCGGCAAGCACCTTGCGCGCCTTGGCGTTCTTCTCGATGATGGGCAGCAGCCAGCTTTCCGCCAGGAAATCGGCCGCCTGGGGGAACCCGCCGGGCATACGTCTGCAGGCAGCGGCCAGGTACTGGCGCATCCGTGCGCCCTGTACCAGGCTGATGCGGACACCGTTGCTTTGCAGCTCGCGGATAATGCCGCGCAGCCAGGTCTCAGCCTCCTCATTCAGCAGGTTGCCCTCGCCGAAGGTGTCCAGGGACTTCAGGCTGACGGCGGTCTCGGCCATATCCGCGGCCATGGTGGGATCGTCACCGGGGCACAGACTGTTCAGATATACAACGCCCCATGGATTCATCTGGTAGGAAAGGGAACCGGTCAGGGTATCGGCAGCGGGCAGCAGCAGCATCAGCCGCATGGCACCATCGGAAACGTTGTTCAGGAAGGGGCTGGCCACCAGCACGGGGGCGGCGTCCGCGGGCACATTCGCCACGGAAACGGTTTCCCGCTCCTCCTCCTGCAGGAGGAAGTCCACGCCGAGGGCGGCACTGATTACCTTGGCAACGGCGGCGGTATCGCCCGTGTTGGCATCTACCAGGCCGAACCGCCCGCCCATGCCCAGCAGGATGGCGATATGCACCGCATCCGCGGTGGTCAGGGTGAACCCTGCCTGCCGGAAGGCGCTCTGCAGCCGGGTCAGGATTTCCGCCTCGGGCAATTCCTCGCCCGTGACGGCATTGACGCTTACGCTGTTGTGACCCAGTACGGTATGGGGAATGGCACGGTTGCGCTCGTCAACCGCGTTTTTCAATTGCTTTTTGACCTCCTGAAGGGCGGACTTCAGGTCATCCAGCTGCTCGCGTTTTTCATCCAGCAGCTTTTTCGCTTCGCTGTGGGCGGAGTCAATGGCCTCCGTCCGGAATTCCGCCATTTTTTCTTTCGCGTGATCCAGCTGCACCAGCAGGCTCAGCCGGTCAGCCTCCAGGTTCTCCAGAAGCCGGCGGGCGCCCAGGGTCAGGGGACTGTCGTCCAGGTGGGCGTTCATGGCCTTTTCCAGCAGGGAGGGGGCGCCGTCCAGCTGCAGAACGATTTGGGCGACCTGATGGCGCAGGTCCTCATCGGCCCAGGCCCGGTTGAGCTGATCCCGCAGGGCTTCCATGGGGTTGGCGGTATCCTGCATTTTCGCGCCCTGGGGCAGGGTGGCACCGATTTCGATGGGCCGCGGGCCGCGAAGCTGGGCATCCACTACGCCGGACAGCGTCGCCCGGGCACGGGTGGGCTGGGGATAACGGGTGGAGGAGGTGCTGTAGAGGGGAACACCGGTCAACTCTTTATCGGGGATAGGCGGGGCGATTGGCTCCATGGGTACAGCCTTGAGCCGGTTCGCCTCGGGAGACAGGGGCTGGGAGTCGATTTCTTTCAGTTTTTCGTCAAATTCGGTGGTGAAGCGGTTCGCAGGCTCCTCAGCAGCGGGCGTGGGCTGTGCCGCAGGGGCAGGGACGGGGGCAGGCGCTGCCGCCGGACGGGCGGGGGACTTGCGAAGCTCCGGAGCGGGGGCGAAG
>JAZUDA010000127.1:0-5656 GCA_045639455.1 Clostridia bacterium
TGCTCTTCGGCTTCCCGGTGCCTATCGTTTTGGCATTGATGATTAACGAGATTCGCCAGCCGAAGTACAAGCGCATTGTGCAAACCATTACGTATGCGCCTCATTTTCTTTCTTTGGTTGCGGTAATCGGTCTTGTGAAAATGCTACTGGGACTGGATGGCGGGTTGCTAAACTCCTTCAGGGTTTCACTTGGACTTGAGAAAGTGAACTATATGGCACTCAGCTCAGCATACCGCCCGATTTATATTCTCTCCGGCATCTGGCAGAACATGGGGTGGAACTCCATCATTTACCTTGCGGCTCTCTCATCCGCCGATGTGGAAGTTTTGGAAGCGGCGCAGATTGACGGTGTCAACCGTTTCCAAAAGATTTGGTATATTGACCTTCCGACTATCGCGCCGACTATCATCATCTTGTTGATTATGCAGTCCGGCAGCCTGCTGAATGTCGGCCACGAGAAGGTGCTGCTGCTACAGAATGATCTGATTAAGGATGTATCTGAGGTTATTTCCACATATACCTACAAAATCGGTATCATCCAGGCACAGTACAGCTATACGACGGCTATCGGCCTGTTCAACTCCGTCGTCAACGGTGCCATTCTGCTGATTGTCAACCGCGTATCCAAAGCGGTGACCAGCACGTCCCTTTGGTGAGGTGAGCAAAATGGCAAAAGTAAAAAAGCATATCCGCATGACAAGGGCGGATAGAATCTTTGAAACGATAAACCACATTCTGGTGGCACTGGTTCTGTTGATCTGTGTGTATCCTCTGTACTACACAGTGATTTGCTCTTTCAGCGATCCTATCGCGGTAACATCCGGTAAAATATCTTTCTTCGTTAAGGGTTTTACTTTGGACAGTTATCGTCAGGTGCTCAAATACGGGGCACTCTGGGTCGGCTACCGGAATACGCTGTTTTATACGGTGGTAGGTACGCTTTACAACCTGTTCCTGCTTCTTCCTGCCTCCTATGCGCTGTCCCGAAAGGATCTGAAGGGCAAAGGTGTCTTTATGGCATATTTTGTCTTTACGATGTATTTCGGCGGAGGCATGATTCCTACCTATATCAATATTCGAGACCTGGGATTGCTGGATTCCCCCTGGGTACTGATTATCAACGGTGCTTTCAGCGTATATAACATGATTATCACCCGCACCTTCTTCGCATCCAATTTCCCGGATGAGCTGGTGGAGGCTGCGCGTATCGATGGCGCGGGAGAAATTCGTATTTTCCTTCAGTTGGCGCTTCCTCTTTCCACAGCCATTATTGCCGTTATGGCATTGTATCATGCGGTGGGACACTGGAACAGCTGGTTCAGCGCGCTACTGTATATTACTGATACGGATAAATACCCCCTGCAGATGGTATTGCGCGAAGTTCTGCTGATGAACTCCAGCATCGGATTCGATGCCGAAAACATGGACGCCGAGGCGCTGATGGATATAGCAAGACGGCAAAGATTGGCCGAGACGATGAAATATGCCGTTATCTTTATCGCCAACGCGCCCGTACTGGCAATGTACCCCTTTGTACAGAAGTATTTCACAAAGGGCGTCATGGTCGGTTCTGTCAAAGGATGACCGCTGTTTCCGCGATGCCGTTCCGCCTGGGAGCACGGAACATATCGTGGAGACATGCATCATTATTAATCAAAAACAGAGGAGAATGAACGATGAGAAAACTGGTAAGTCTTCTTCTGGTCCTGTGCATTTGCCTGGCATCTGTTGCGGCGTTTGCTGAAGTGACCAATGTCAACGTGGACTCCGTATGGCCCGTAGTCAACGAGAAGGTTTCAGTAACCATCGGCGTGGTGCCCCAGCAGGCCGGTGAATACGATACCGACAGCATGTGGATTACCAAGCTCTGGGCGGATAACACGAACCTGGATATCGAGTGGAAGATTATTGATTCCTCCACCGCTAAGGAAAAGATTCCCCTCATGCTGGCCGGCGACACCATGCCCGACGCACTGATGGGTTGGTACAGCTTTAACCAGGCTAAGCTGGTGCAGTACGGCGTGGACGAAGGTATGCTCTATCCTTTGGACGAGCTCTTCCAGTACATGCCCAACCTGTCCGCCCTGATGGAAGAAAAGCCGCAGATTCGTGCAGCGATGACTGCCCCTGACGGCCATGTTTACGGTCTGCCGGACCTGGGCGACGGCTCCATCACTTCTTACGCCATGCGGTTCTTCATCAACCACGAGTGGCTGAAGAATGTTGGCAAGGAAATGCCTGAGACCCTGGATGACCTGTTTGATGTCCTGTGCGCTTTCCGTGATCAGGATGCCAACGGCAATGGTATTGCTGACGACGAGATTCCGCTGTGCGTATCCTGGAATGGCTCCTACAAGCTGCGCGGCTATATCCTGAACGCCTTCGGCTTCAGCACCACCAACTCCAGCAGCACGCTGCGCTATAACGAGGACGGTTCCACGGAAGCTGTATATGTTCCTCTTACCGAGGAGTACAAGGCCTATCTGACCTACATGCACAAGCTGTGGACAGAGAACCTGCTGGATAAGGATATGTTCACCCAGGATCAGAACCAGGTGGACGCCAAGTTTGTTGACGGTGTGGCCGGTATTTCCTCTAACGCCGGCTTGAAGGCAGTAGCCCCCGCCAGACAGTATGACTACGAGTGCTTCCATCCCCTCACCAGCGAATACAGCAGCAAGAAGATTATGCCCCAGACCGCTTTGATTGCGCACGCCGGTATGTTCGTTATCAACAGCAACTGTGATGAGGAAAAGGCCGCGGTTCTGGCGAACTTCGCTGACTCCTTCTATAACCCCTACACCTGCATCCTGTACAAGTATGGCCCCACCTATTCCGAGACCGAAACGCTGGAATCCGAGTATGGTCAGCTGTTCTGCAATGAGTACGGTCAGTACTACGATACCGAGACCAATTCTTCCGTGTACGTATTCAATGAGAGCGTATACCCCACCAACTGGGACTATCGTACCCGTCAGATGTCCTTCTGGGCGGTTCCCGGCTATGCTACTACTGGTAACACTGACTGGGTTGCCAAGTACGCGGAAGCCTTCCCCACTACCATGATCGGTATGCAGGAAAAGGCAAAGAATAACGGCAGCTATGTAAAGACCGATAACATGGAAATCACGGCCGTTGACAACTGGATTCCTTACTACACCCCTATGCTGCCTAACTTCTACTACAGCACCGAGGATCTGGCCCGTGTTAACGAACTGTCCGTCCTGCTGGATGACTATGTGAACGGTGCCGAGGCGAAGTTCATCGTAGGTGATTTGTCCATTGAGAATGACTTTGACGCCTTCATGAAGGATCTGGAAACCTATGGTGCCTACGAGTACGCTGACCTGCTGACCAAGTACTGGGAAGCTTACAACAAGTAATCTGACCTTTTTCGCTCCTCAGGTGCAGCGGTTTTCCGCTGCACCTGCTTTGTGCATCTGGAAATAATGGAAAAGAAGCGCGAAATATGGTATAATTCAGTTTGAAAAACAGTAACAGAGGGAAACGCGATGAGAAACAGAAAAAAACAATCCAGGCCGGTGCTTGTAAGAATGATTGCCACGTCCGTTATTGTCTGCATGCTTCCCTTGCTGCTGCTTTCCCGTTATTTCTTCCATTTGGAGGAGAACAATCTGTACGCGGAGCAAGTTACCCAAATGGAAACCGTCGCGGAGGAACTAGCCAATTACTGGGATAACTGTATGCTGGCCTTCGATGAAATACAGATCAAGCATCAGACAGTCATGCAATTCAAGGACAGCGTGATTAGTCAAAGCGCCATGTCAGAACGGGAGGCTATCAAATTTCTGAAAAACCTGAAAGATGGCTACGGGTTCCTGTATGATTCCGGCATCATTCGTCTGGGTGATGAGGATTCCGTTTATCTGAGCGACGCGAAATATACTTTAGAGTACTATGCAAAACTGATTCTCGGAATATCGGAGGCTTCCCTCAGGGAAGCTAGTGCTGAAGCTGAGGGCCCCGTTTACCTCCCCTGGAACGAACTGATGCAGCTTGCCATATGTATTTTCCCGGAACGACAGCAGGATGGAAGCAGCGTTCGGCGGTACGGTCTGTATGTAATCAGCCGTTCGTCGCTGGAAAACGCGGTAGAGCCGCTGACCCCTTACGGTTGCCGGATTGACAGGATTGAGAGCGGGAACGGTGAAATCATCTATCGCAGCTCCGACTCGACCTCGGAAAAAGTATGGGAAGGAACCGCGGATGCCAACAGTCGCGTCACCGTCAACGGCAAGGTATGGTACAGAACTCTAAAAACGACCAACCGAGGATTCCGTATTGCGGTGCGGATGCCGGAAACCGTGATTCTGGAGAAGCTTCGCACATGGTCATTCTCCGTAACGACGATTATCGCCCTGATTGCTTTTGCCGGGATTCTTGTGTCTGTCCTTTCCGTGCTGCTGAATTACCGTCCAATCCATAAGGCAGTACGTGAAGTTGGCAGCGAGGAACTGAGAAACCAGACATCGAATGAAATTGATCTTTTGGTGAAGGCCTATCATTCTCAGAAATCACAGGCGCGGGAAACAGAAGAGCAATCGGAGAACTACCGCAGAATGATGCTGGAAAGGATTTACAAATGTCTTTTGGGCGGCAGAATGCTGACCAATGAAGAATATGAACTTCTGCACTGGCAGAATCAGCCATATTGTATAGCCGTTTGCGACCAGGTTGACAGCGGCATTTTGGAAGACAGACAGGAAAAAATGTTCCGGCAACAAAACATACGGCCCGTCAGCATGCGTATGGACCGGTGTATGGCGTTTGTAATTCCGGCTCGGCCTGGAGAATGGAAGGAACGGGATGAATCGGTAAGACTGATTCTGGCAATCCTGAACAATCCCCAGGCGGCATTGGGTGTTAGTCGTGTGTATACCCAATTGGGGGATTTTCACTCCGCCTATATTGAAAGTCTCCTTACTGTTCAGCATTCCCCAGAGGGCGGAATTTGCTACGCGGAGTATCTTCCGGAGCATGAAACGGAAATCTTTTTCGAGACCTCCTTTGATACGATGATGCTCATCAATATGATCCGTGCCGGGGATGAAAAAGCGTTGGAGACAGTCCGGCGAATTGTCAGCGCGGACCGTATTGAGCAGGAGGAGAAGAACCTGCGGGAATATGCCTTCTTCCGCCGGTTGGAATACTTGCGCGCGGCAGCACAGAAGGCAGGCGTTTCTCTGGATGAGCATACCTTGGCCGGCATCTCCGCGTTGAGCACCTATGAGCAACGCCAGGATGCCATCTGTGCCCTGATAGAAGGTATTTTATCAGAAAGAAGAAATAAACTGGAAATTGAAAAAGGCATACTTGAAAACGAAATGCTGGCATATGTGGAGCAGAATTATCGGAACAGTGACTTCAGCCTGGATCTGTTTGCTGAACGCTTCAATATGAACACCTCCGTAGCCAGCAGAGAATTCAAGCGTGTCACAGGAACAAATTTTAAAAAGTACGTGACCAACCGAAGACTGAGCCTTTCACGGGAACTGCTCGAAAACACGAATCTGAGCACCGCCGCCATTGCGGAGCAGATTGGTTTCTCATCCGATTCCTATTTCGTCAAAGTATTCAGAGACGCGGAGGGAATGACTCCTGCTGCGTACAGGGAACAAAATCACAAATAATGAGA
>JAZUDA010000128.1:0-3396 GCA_045639455.1 Clostridia bacterium
TTCTTTTTCACAACAATTTCTTCCTTTCCGTTCATTTGCGCAAGAACGCGCTGAGCCAGGAAAGGATTCCCTTCCAGAGAGGAAAGTCCTTGGTCGACGGATTCACGTACAAACGCTTTGTCTCTTTGATCACTCATCGAAGTACGCTCCTTTCAGCGCAATACGCAATTTTTCTTTGGCTCGTTTGAGCCTGCCCGATACCGAAGACGGGGCTAGGCCCAACGCTTCGGCGATTTCATTCACCTGCATGTTTTGGTAGTAGTACAGAAGAATCACTTCCCGCAGCTTCAGCGGGAGCGAGGCAATCTCATTGTTGAGCGTTATGGCTTCGTCAGAGATTCCTTCGATTCCTTTGGTCAGTTCCAGCATGTCCGGCGTCACGCGGCGGCTGATGTGTTTGGCCCACCACGAGCGCTGCATGTCCCGGCAGGTATTAACTGCAATCCTCATGACCCATGTTTTTTCACTGCATTCGCCGCGGTAGGTGCTGTATGATTTCCAAACCTTGATGAATGTCTCCTGAACAGCGTCTTCAGCGAGTGTTCTGTCCTGTAAGCACAGATAGCACATGCGCAGCAACGCAGTCTGATATGTACTGACAAGTTCGCAGAATTGCTGTTCTGCAATCGGATCCGGCGCCTTGATCCCTTGCATCTGCTGCTCACCTCCTCGCTATAACAGACGGAGCAGACGTCCGATAATTCGTATTGAAATGAAAATTTCTTCTTTTTTCTTACAGATACATCCTCATTTTAGCAGATAATCATTGGAACAGGTAACCCGAAGATAAATAAAAAAAGACCGGAAAGACAAGCTTCCCAGTCCTCACCTTCGGTTTTCTTATCGGTAATATGTGATCCGATAAAGACGTTTTTTATTCAATGGGAACAACCAATTCCCCGGTGCCGCCAATCAGCGTATTGTGGGCAATATCATAACCGATCTGCTCGCTGTACAGACCCTTGCGGTTGGTATGCGGCACATAATACGGGAAGGCAGAAGAGGACACGTCCACCCGAATGGACTCGCCTTTTTTCACCAAGAAAGCGTGATCGTCAAAGGTGAACGGAATCGTGACCGTTTCCCCCGGCACATAATCCGGGGCGAATTCGCTGAGCGAGTGAATATCATCCCGCAGGCCGTAGGTGCCGTTTTCTTTCACCAGGCTGACGCGGATGTAGATGCAGGTATCCGGGCAATCGGACTTTACGGACAGTTTTGCCGTCATCTTGCCCTTGACAAATGTTTCCCTTTCAAAGGGCTTGCTGATGAAGCTGCGGATATCGTTGCGGGAATTCGGCTCGTCCTGCCATGCCGTACCGTCGAAATTGTCGGACAACCCGCCCTTGAAGGAAGCAGGCGCGGCAGGATTGTAATCGTAAGAAACATCCTTTTCGCAGAACGGGATACGGATTTCCTTGCCGGTCGGCGCGAAATCGTCCGTCCGCCATTCATTTTCAAACAGCCGGTAATAAGTCACCTTGCCTCTGGGCAGCGGGTATTCCCCTTTGCCGCGGATGGCGTCAAACCATTTCACGCCGAAGCAGCCGAACTGTTCCTCCGGCCTACCTTTCGGGAAGGCAATAGGCTGCTTTGTCTCGTTGAAGGAATGGTCATACGGGTTCACCATCAGGGCGCACTTCGAGCGGGTTTCTTCCGTCATGGCGTCCCACATATCGAACACGCCGCCTGTATAAATATCGTAGAAAGACGTCATCACCAAAGCCGGGAAGGGCAGGCTGTCCGTCACATGAGACGCATCCGCGCCACCCATGGCCGTCTTCCAGAACGGATCCTCGCGGTTCGGATGACGGAGGGTTTCCTGCCAATCCTCCTGCTCGCAGCCAAAGACCAACGGAGCGAATCGAGTCAGCGGAAGCGTCTTAAAGGTATCTTTTACGTAGCTCTTTTCAATGTGTTTCTTTTTATGGAACATTTTCACATACCAGTCGCCGTGAAGCCCAGCCTTGAAAAAGCCGTTCCGGTAGCAGACATTGTAGCGCTCGGTATCCTGTTTCAGGAAGACTGCGCCCTTGACATCCGGTGCATAGGGAGCCGTAAGATAATGGACGGAGCACAGATAGCTGCCGCCGTACAGGAACAGCTCGCCATTATAGAACGGCTGGGTGCGAATCCACTTCTGCAGAGCAAGACCGTCCACACGTTCGTTGATATACGGCACGCAATCGCCATCGCTTCTGCCGGTGCCGCGGCAATGCTGCACAATTACCGCATATCCGCCCTCCAGGAATTCGCGGAAGGCTTCCATGCCCTTCAGCTCAATTTCCGTATCGGACATCTGCTCCTGAGCGTCATAATACGGAGAGCGGATGATAACTGCGGGCCATTTTCCCTCCCCGGGCAGCATAACCAGCGTATACAGAGATACTCCGCTTTCATTCACATGCACGGAACGGGAGATAAAATCCATCAAAACACCTTCTTCTTCGTTCTTTGTCTGTATTATAGCACGCCTCATTCCCGGGTGCAACGAATTCATACGTTATTATTTTATTACATTATTATGAAATAATATTTGACAATTATTACGTTTTAGAGTAGAATTACTGAGTATCTTTGTAAGTATCCTCAGGAGGGTTTTCATTATATGCGATATCTGAAACAGTTCACCGCGTTTTTCCTTGCGTTTCTGCTTTTCACCGGCAGCGTATCCTTTGCCGCGTCCTATCCCATTACCGTCAAATCGGCAAAGAACGTCAACATGCGCCGCAGCCCCTCTTCTACTTCTACGGTACTGGAGCAGGTCAACGCCGGGGATGCCGTAACAATTCTCGGAGAATCCGGTTCCTACTATCATATAGAGTACCGGGGCAGGGATGGCTACGCCATGAAAGTATATATTGACGGTGAAACCGTAACCGCCGTGGCATCGGCAGCTGTTTCTTCCACGGACGATTATCCGTACGTGACCACGACCAACGGCCGGGCCAACCTGCGGCAGGGAGCCGATACGTCCGCAAGGATTCTGACCACGCTGGACAATGGTGCCTACGTGACCGTAACAGGTGTCAAGGGCACGTTCTCCTCCGTCAGCTACGGCAGCATTACCGGCTATATCGCGACCTCTCTCCTGAATAAGAATTCTTCCTCCAATTCTTCTTCCGTCGCCGCCCCGGTGGGCACCATCCGGCAGGGCACAAAGGGGACTGCCGCCGCTACGGTGCAGACCCGTCTGGCGGAGCTGGGATACTATACCGGCAAAATCGACGGCAACTTCGGCAGCGGCTCCGTCGCAGCGCTACAGGCCTTCCAAAGGCGTAACACGCTGAATGCGGACGGCATCTGCGGCACGGCTACCAAGACTGTGCTCTTTGGCAGCAAGGCAATCCCCGCCCCTTTTGTAACCCCCCCGCCTACCCCCCCCCCCCCCCCCCC
>JAZUDA010000129.1:0-3837 GCA_045639455.1 Clostridia bacterium
CGGACGAAGCACCCCGGATGTAGTGACAATCAGGCAGCTTTCCATGGTGCTGGGCTGTACGTTTTCCATAATGACTGTTTCGCAGAATGACGTGCGGGTTGACGGCGGGCAGCCTGCGGAACAGGCCATCCCGACGGAAGAAACGCCCACCCGTGACGTGCCCGTAAAGCAGCCTGCAAAAAGGCTGATGCTTGCGATTGCCGCCGTGGCCGTGATTGTGCTGATTGTCTGCATTGCGGTGTCGGCTCTGCGCGGGAAGCCGCGGGACGGCGAACCCTCTGCGGAGAACTATCTTTCTCTGCAAGCCGTTGTGCCGCCGAAAGCCAATTCGGTGGAATGGTTCTCCTCACCCGTACAGCCGCAGAGCGGCAAGCCTTTCGTGGCGGTGCAGTTCAACGAAAATCCCTTGCGCCTTGTGCGGGACGAGATCTTTTCAGGCGGGACAGGCTGGCTTTATACGGTGTATCTGACCGAAACGAACGGCTTTGCACTGACCATGAAAAGCATTGACATTGTGATTTTCAAAGCAAAGGGCGACGCCGACGGATTTACTTACGACGCGAATGTACTCAACGATTGGTTCAACGGGTCTCACGATATGCCTGCCAAAGGACAACTCTTATTTGAAGGCGGCATGCCGTTTTCGGACAACCTTGTCGGCGTGGGCATCTGTGTGACAGGTACGGACGAAAGTGGTGAAGAGCTCGACTTCCACGCATATCTTCCTCTGTTACAGGAAATCCGCGAATGACATTTTTCTGCTCCCGAAAGGGGACTTTTTTCTTTTTATCCGGCTGATGTTACAGCTTGGAGCAATGATACAGCCCTTCGGTATCGCATGGAGCGTGACTTTTCTCTCTTCTCAAGCAATAATGATGACAGATCACAGAGAAAGAAGGGAGGGTCAATGCTGTATCTCGGTTGGGTCGCGGCGGCATTTCTGACAGGCATCGTGATTATGCTGCTGCGTACAGGACACAAGCCGACACTGCGTCAACGCAGTGAAGCGGTCGGCGCGTTTCGGGGCATGCGTTACGATGAAGTCATGGAGAGATTGGAACGCGCCCCGCAGCGCACGGTGGAACGGGCAGACGGACAAACGCTGCGTCAATGGCAGGAGGATGAATATTCCATTACGCTGTTGTTTGACGGGTCGGGCGTTTGTCTCGGCGTTGAGGAAGAACGGACAGGACGAGTACAGGAGGATCAAACACGGTGAGAATTACCATTGACACGGATATGCAGGCCATCATCGTTCCGGAATCCTATTACAGTCAGGTGGACAAGCTGAACGAGATCATCATTGAGGCGGGCGGCAATCCGCTTGATTACAGGGTGTATATCAGGACCTGCTTTGAAAAGGCGTATGCAACGCAGATCATCCGTCAGGGTGACGTGTCGAAGGTGAAGGGCGCGAAGAAGCGCAGGACATCGGCAAAGGCTGAGGGAGAAGACGCAAGGCAGGAGTAAGAAAAAATGAGCGCGCGCGAAGCGGTGACGAGTGAGGAAGCTGTCGGTTTTTTCGTCTGTATGAAAAGCACGGCAGTTCCGCGGAGATTACGCGTCAGACGGGACATATCGCTTCAGCAATTGCGTGAAACACCGACATGAAGCACGTTCCAAAGGCGGAACGCCATGCCACAGAGAAGAAGAATGATTACATAATGAGAGGTTGTATCAATGATTATTGCTCTTATCATCATCGCACTGATTGTATTTCTGATTGTAAGAAAGAAGAAAAACAAGAAGGGTTCCATGCAAACGGAAAAGATGCCCAAAGTTGTTCCGCAGGGCAACAATGCTTCTGCGACTCCTGAGGTGAATACGCCTGCCAAAGCCGAACCCGTTCCCGAGCAGAAAGCCGCGTCTTCCGCGACTCTGTACAGTTTTAAAGCCGTCGGTACCCCCTGGACGGTGGAAGCAGACCGGATTGTCGCGGGTAAAACCGTGATTATGTTCAGCGATATTGCCACCGTCACGAATTCTCCCGCGTCCAATGCGCTTATGCAGGGCGTTCTGCAGATCATCCTGAAGGACAAAAGTGTCAAAACATTGCCCTATCTGCAAAAGCAGAATGCTGATGCGGAAGCCGTTTACCGCGACATCATTACCCGCTATCAACTCGATGACGTTGTTCGCATCGGGAGCCTGATCGTAAAAAAGGGCGAGCACAGACTGCGCTGCAATGTCTGCGGCAAGGTCTATTGCTACAGCCATGAAGACATCATCAAAAACTATCAAAACGCGAAGAAGGCGGCCAGTGCCAGCCTGACCGCAGGATTAAATGCGCTTGCGGGTTCCAGCATCACATACAGCACGGAAAGCAATCGTGCGGAACAATTGCAGGACAAGATCACAGACTTTACCCATTGTCCCAATTGCCATTCCACTGATGTGACCGAGTTGACAGAAGAGGAATTCTGTCAGGCAAATATGGCAGCACACGCGCCGATTGCCCAGGCTCCTTCTTCTGCGGATGAACTCAAAAAGTATAAGGACCTGCTGGATACCGGTGTCATTTCCCAGGAAGAATTTGACGCGAAGAAAAAGCAGATTTTAGGGCTGTAATTTGATGAAAGTCACGCCGCCCGTCACGGGCGGCGGTTTCCTTTTGCCGTTTTTGTGTGATTATTCATCCTTGGCATAAAGTGCTTGACACCCGAAAAACACAAAAAAAGAACGCCGGGAATCGCCGGCGTTCTTTCTGGCAGGGGCACTAAGATTCGAACTCAGAACAAAGGTTTTGGAGACCCACGTGTTACCATTACACCATGCCCCTGTGCAACGTAGGGTAGTATAACAGCAACCGGGGATTTTGTCAACATCTTTTTTTACTGAATTTCAGAATCCAGGACAGCGATATTGTCCAGTACGGTTTCCAACTCTTCAGGCCGCACCTTTTCGCAGGGTGTTCCGTTCAGGACACAGTCCGTAAAATAGCGGATTTCGTTGTAATAGGCGTTGGAAACAGGCAGGTTGATGCCGTTGCTTTCGGTGGCGGTGGTCAGCTGCAGCTCCTCAGTGGTGCCGTCCTGATGATAGCAGGTCAGCTTGCCGCCTTTGTTCTCCACAACTGCCTTTTCAAACTGGAAGCGGAACGTGGCGCCAAACGGGAAGGACGCATCGAACCAGGCAGCCTCGGTAGCGATAAAGAAACCGTCATAGTGATAAACCGCGTTGATATAGTCCTGAATGCCGGCTGCGGCGCGGCTGCACGACACGGACTTGGGAGCGCCAAAGGCGTAAACCATAAAGTCCAGGTCGTGAATGTGCAGATCAAAGGGTACAAGACCGCTGCGGGACTTGTCCTGCATCCAGTTATCCCAGCTCCAGCGGGGCGTGTGTCCCAGACGGCTCATGAAACCGGAAAGCAGCTTGCCGAAACGGCCGTCCTCATAGGCCTCCTTCACAAAGGAATACTCAGGCCAGAAACGGAGGCACTGGGCCACCATGAAGCAGCGGTTGTTCTTCGCGGCGGCGTCATAGACCCGGCGAACGTCGTCACGCTTCAGGGAGATGGGCTTCTCCGTCAGGACGTGAATGCCCATATTCAGCGCCTTTACGGCGGTATCGGCGTGCAGGTAGGTGGGCAGGCAGATATCCAGAATATCAGGCTTGTCCGCCGCCAGCATGGTATCCAGGTCATAGTACGCGACGGCGCCGGTCCGCTGTGCGGCTTCATCTGCCTTTTCCGGCCGGATATCGCAAACAGAGATTACTTTGGCTTCCGGCACAGCAAGCCAACCGTTGATATGGGAACGGCTGATGCCGCCATTGCCGACAATTGCGACTTTTAGCATAGGTAACGCCCTTCTTTCATTATTAACCTTACAGCAG
>JAZUDA010000130.1:0-2234 GCA_045639455.1 Clostridia bacterium
TTGATCTCCGCCATAGCATCCTTTAGCTCCGGGGAAATGTAGCAGCCGCCGTACTTGCCGAAGTAGCCGTTGACATCCGGATAGTTTTTGAAGTAGGTATCAAAATCAATGCCGTTGTAAATCATGGTACATCCTCCTGTCAGATAGGAATGAAATGATAACGGTAGTTCTTTTCATTGAAAGAATATTTCAATCTTTATCATAATGCCGGATGCCATTCTTTGTCAAGCCTTTCCGGGAACGAAATCCACGATACCGCAAGATATAGACGATTTTTATTTTTCGCGCTATAATGAGCATGGAGAACACCGAATAAAAGCCGTGCGTAAGGGAAAGGAATGCGGAAATGATTCCCGATAAAAAGAATGGCTACAGCCGGGAGACCATCTTCGGAACTGTTGTTCATTATGATAACCACGGCCGGAAAACCGGGGAAAGCGTGCCCGGATTTTTCGGCGAGTGGAAGAATTACGATGAACATGGAAAAAAAGTGTCCACCACGCGCGAAAGCCTTCTCGGCGGCAACTATACCTATGATACAAAAGGGAAAAAGGTCGGGTGGTCTTACGACAGTCCTTTGGGCTGGACAAAATATTATGACGCAAAAGGCAAGAAAGTGGGAGAAAGCTACGATACCCTCCTGGGCCATTCCCGGGACTACGGTCAATTCGCCAATACCACTTCCCTGCGCCCTGCAAACCGCCGCAAGCCGGATGATATCCCCATTCCCCCGTCCGCCGGCACATCCCAGCCCCGGAAGGAACCTCGTGCCGCGGGCTGTACTTTGCTTATCTCGTTCATCTGCGCCTTCCTGCTGGTTGCGCTGCTCATCATTATGACACGTTGAGCGCGTCATTCCATTACAACGCCGTTTTCCGTGATTCTGTCAAATGAAATGTAAAATCCCGTAGGAATTCTTGTCAAAAACGCGCAGATGGTGTAAGATAAACTAGAGATAATTTGAAGGAGGCCCCCGGATGCTGTTCAAGCAATATGGTGAGGAAACGCTGCCGGCTGTGCTGTTTTTCCCGGCTGCCACCCTGCCCGCCGCCCTGTTCCGTCCGGTTGTCCGGGCCATGCGGGACGGTGGCTATCGCGTCATCATTCCGCAGTATACACAGGTCATTCCGGACGCGCTTCATCTGGCGCAGGAAGCGGAAGAGTATCTCCGTCCGATTACCGGACCGGTCAGCGTCTGCGGCGTCGGCTACGGCGCTTCTGCCGCGGTGGAGCTGATTGGACTATGCCCGGAGCGGTTTGACGCCGCCATCCTGGAGCGTCCTGTTTTCCTGCCGCAGAGCCCCAATTCCTTCCCAAACAAACATTTCGCCTGGCAACAGGATCGGGCCATCGGCAGGCTGTACCGTCAGCTTGCCCCCACGGAAATGCAGGAGGAGGACTTCCGCAAGGCGATTGCTCTGCCCCATGCCTCCCCCGCGCCTACGTCCCTGCCCCTGCACCTGGCCGACATTCCCGCAATCATCTATTTTCCCTCACGAAGTGGGTATGAAAAAACCGCCCTGCGGATTTGCCAGCTGATGAAAAACGCTTTCGCCCAACCCGACAGCCGGCTGATGAGCGTGGCTGTCCCCGATACATATGTGGCTGAACTGAATCATCTTCGCGAGGTCGGGGTTACCTTCCGCGAACCTTCCGTACGGATGAAAAAGGAGAAATCGAAATGAAAAAGTTGCTGATTGCGCTGGCTGTTCTGGCGCTTGTGCTCGCGTCTTCCTGCGCGCTGGCGGATACCGTGCTCCGTCCCGGCGATACCGGCTCCGCCGTTCTGCAGATGCAGAAGGCACTGGTTTCCCTGGGCTACAGCACCAACGGTGTGGACGGCAAGTACGGTGCCGGCACCCTGTCCGCCGTCCGTGCCTTTCAGGCCAAATACGGCCTGACCGTGGACGGCAAGGCCGGCCCCAATACGCTGAACAAGCTGTATTCCCTCACCGGCGGCAATCCGACCCCCGTGCCCACCGCAAGCCCCTCCGGCAACATTACCGGCCGGACGGATATCAAGCTGGTTTATGGCGACAGGGGTGACCAGGTGCTCATCATGCAGCGGGCGCTGAACTCTCTGGGCTTCACTACCAACGGCACGGACGGCAAGTTCGGCCCCGGCACGCTGGCGGCGGTCAAGGCCTTCCAGACCCGTTACATACTGGACGTGGACGGTAAGGCCGGCCCCAAGACGCTGGCGAAGCTGTACTCTCTCACCGGCGGCAACACGA
>JAZUDA010000131.1:0-3160 GCA_045639455.1 Clostridia bacterium
CAAAAACTCGCTGAAGGAGCAAGATAAACAAGCATGAACAAACATCCCGAGACATTGAAACGCATCCTTCGCCTCCTGGTGACTGCCTTGGGCGCCGGCCTCGGCGCCATTATCGCCGCGACAATCGTAGCAATCGTAGGCTACGCGGGCAACCCGATGTCGAAAAGCGGCGTCCTGCGCTGCTACCTGATTTCCGTGCTGATATCGGGCGGCATTCTCTTCATGCTGTCCCAGTCCATCCTGACATGGATTGCGGATGTGCTGAGTCAGGCGGAAAATATTGCGGATAAAATGACCATCTTCCAGCTGATTTCCAGCACGGCGGGCCTTCTGGTGGGTCTGGCGCTGGCTGCACTGCTGACGACGATGTTTGACCTTGTCGAGACCAATGTGGTTACCGTGTGCCTGAGCGCCATCGTGTACCTGCTGCTGGGCTACGCGGGTATGCGCATCGGGCGGAAGCGCTCCGGTGACCTGGAAAAGCTGTGGCAGAAAAGGTTCCATATCCGCACCGGCGTGAAGAAGACCTTCCACCGCAGGAAGAACGGAACGGACAAGCTGCTGGATACATCTGTGCTGATTGATGGCAGGGTGCTGGAGGTGGCACGTACCGGTTTTCTGGAGGGTGAATTGCTGATTCCGGGTTTTGTTGCCGCGGAGCTGCAGCACCTGGCGGATTCAGCCGACTCGCTTCGCCGTGCGAAGGGAAAACGGGGTCTGGAACTGCTGGAACAGCTGAAAAAAGAAATTCCCCACGTATCCATGGTGGAAACGGATGATACCGATCCCAACGGAACAGACGCCAAACTGCTGCATATCGCCCAAAAGAAAGGCTGCTCCATTCTGACGAATGATACCAACCTGGGCAAGATGGCTGCCGCGTCCGGCGTCAAGGTGCTCAATATCCATGTTCTTTCCTGCGCGCTGCAGACATCTGTCCGCATGGGCGATGAAATGACGGTTCAGCTGAACCGGGAGGGCAAGGAACCCGGCCAGGCGGTCGCCTATATGGAAGACGGCACCATGGTGGTAGTAGAGGGCGCCGCGAAGGAAATCGGCACGGTTGTGAACGTCGTGGTGACCAGCGTACTGAAGACCGCCGCGGGGCGGATGATTTTCGCGAAAAAGGCGGACATAGAATGAAACGATTCGACGGGGTACTGCTTGCCTCGGATTATGACGGAACCATGTACTGCGGCGGCAACGTCGGACAAGATAATATCGACGCGATACGGTACTTTGAGGAAAAAGGCGGCCGTTTTACCATGGCAACCGGGCGGCACGGCTCCTTTGTTATGGCGCAGGATTTCCCGGTAAAGGTGAACGCCCCTGTGATTTGCGTCAACGGCACCATGCTGTATGATCATGAGCGGTGTGTTCCCCTGGAGGTATTCCCCATGAGTACGGACTGCATGGAGGAACTGAAGTGGGCGATTGACAACCATCCGTTCATTCAGGACGTGTCCTATGTGCTGTCGGATGACGAGGCGGCCAACTGGATGCCCCGTGAAGAAATCTATCCTCATTTGATGGCATCAGGCAGGACGGATCAGATTTTGAAAATGGTCATTCATCCGGATACGCCGGAGCATACTTTGGAGCTTCAGGCCGAATGGCTCGCGCGGCTGGGCGGCCGGTTTTCCCTGGAACGGAGCTGGGACCGCGGCGTGGAACTGTTCCGGGCGGGTACAGGAAAAGGATTCCTGCTGGCCCGGCTGAAGGAACGTCTGCACGCGGATTTGTCCGTAGCGGTGGGGGACTACGAAAACGATATCACCCTCCTGCGGATGGCAGATATCGGCTACGCGGTTTCCAACGCGCTCCCCTGTACGCTGGCTGCGGCCGACCGGGTCACCGTATCGGGCGGGGAGAACGCGCTGGCGAAAATAATATTTGAATTATAACGCGCTTATTGCGGAGGCATTTTTATGCGTCAAGAAATCAAGATGACCGAAGGGCCAATCATTCGTCCTCTGATTTCCTACACCATTCCTTTGATTCTGACGGGCATCCTGCAGTTGCTGTATAACCCCGCCGATCTGGTGGTGGTGGGTCAGTTCGCCGGGCCAACGGCTCTGGCTGCGGTGGGTGCCACCGGTGCCCTGACCAATCTGCTGGTGAACCTGCTGATGGGGCTTAGTGTGGGCGCGGGTGTGCTGACGGCACAGGCGCTTGGCGCCATGGATGACCTGGCGGCCCACCGCACTGTACATACGTCCATTCTGGTGGCAACGGTCGGCGGTGTATTGGTTGGCGTGTTCGGCGTTCTTTTCTGCGAGCCTCTGCTGAAATTGATGGATACGCCCGACAACGTTCTGCCATACGCGGCGCTGTACATGAAAATCATCTTCGCGGGGCTCCCCACCAGCGCCCTGTACAACTTTGGCTCCGCCATCCTCCGCTCCGACGGAGAGACAAAGCGCCCGCTGTATTTCCTGATTTTTTCCGGGCTGCTGAATGTGGCGCTGAATCTGCTGCTGGTGATTGTTTTCCATTGGGATGTGGCAGGCGTTGCTGTGGGTACAATCGCCAGCCAGACCGTATCCGCCATTCTGATTCTGAGGGAACTGTGCGGGCGCCGCAGCGGCTGCCGCCTGTTCTGGAGCAAGCTGAAGATTTACAAAAAGCAGCTGATCGGCATCATCCGCATCGGCGTCCCCGCCGGTCTGCAGGGAATCATGTTTTCCATCTCTAACGTTTTGATCCAGTCCTCCATCAACTCCTTCGGCGAACTGGCCATGGCGGGCAATGTGGCAGGCGGCAATCTGGACGGCTTTGTCTGGCAGATTCAGAACGCCTTCAACCTGACCAATACCGCCTTTGTCGGTCAGAACACCGGCGCGAAAAAAATGGACCGCGTCAAGAAAATCAACTGGATATCCACGGGGCTTGTTTTTGCAGCCAGCGTGTTCTTCGGCGTGCTGTTGTACGTCCTTGGCCCCTGGCTGCTGCAGATTTATTCGACGGACCCGGAGGTCATCCGCTTCGGCATGAAGCGTCTGCTGTATGTGTGCCTCACCTACTTCCTCTGCGGCTGCATGGAGACGGTGGGCGGCGGTCTTCGCGGCATGGGCTGCTCCATGTTCCCGGCGATGGTGTGCGTGTTCGGCGTGTGCGGTGTGCGAATTCTGTGGATTTACACCTATTTCGCTACCCACCA
>JAZUDA010000132.1:0-9204 GCA_045639455.1 Clostridia bacterium
CCTTGGTTGTTGTAACCGCTCCCGGCCCCGGCAGCGGCAAGATGGCCACCTGCCTGTCCCAGCTGTATCAGGAACACCTGCGGGGGGTGAAGGCCGGATATGCCAAGTTTGAGACCTTCCCGGTTTGGAACCTGCCTCTGAAGCATCCGCTGAACCTGGCCTATGAGGCCGCCACGGCGGATCTGTCCGATGTGAACATGATTGATCCCTTCCATCTGGAGGCCTATGGCGAAAAGACGGTGAACTACAACCGTGACGTGGAGACCTTTCCCGTCCTGAACGCCATGTTCGACATGATTATGGGCGAATCCCCCTACAAGTCCCCCACCGATATGGGTGTGAATATGCTGGGCTACTGCATTACCGATGACGACGCCTGCTGTCAGGCAGCGCAGCGCGAGATTCTCCGTCGGTACTATATTGCCCGTGTAGACCTGCTGAAGGGCAAGGGCGATGAAAATACCGTCCGCAAGATTGAGCTGCTGATGCGTCAGGCAGGCGTTTCCATGGAGATTGCCCCGTACATTTCCGCCGCGCTGCAGAAGGCTTCCCTGACCAACGCCCCTGCCGCCGCCATGGAGCTGCCTGACGGGCGCGTGATCTCCGGCAAGACGACCAACCTGCTTGGTGCCGTTTCCGCCACCCTGCTGAATGCTTTGAAGAATTTGGCGGGCATTGAGGACGGCGTGGATTTAATCAGCCCGGAATCCGTGGCCCCCATTCAGCGGCTGAAGACCGTTCACTTCCACTCCAAGAATCCCCGCCTGCATACGGATGAGGTGCTGATTGCCCTGTCCGTCAGCGCCGTCAGCGATAAGAACGCCGAGCGCGCCATGCAGCAACTGGGCAAGCTGCGGGGATGCGATATGCACTCCTCTGTTATTCTCTCCTCTGTAGACAGTGATATCATCCGCAAGCTGGGCATCAATCTGACCACCGAACCCGTGTATGAAAAGCATCAGCTGTACCATAAATAAACATTTCGTTTTCTTGGAAAAGGCTGCCGGACGGCAGCCTTTTTTTACTGAAAACAGCAATGAAACACATTTTATCTTTACAAATCACGCCGTAATATACTATAATAAACGGAGAAAAATGGATTTTTCAGGAGGCCGTTATGACGATTGAGCAGCTGCTGGACAGCCTGAAACGGGACAAATCCTTTATGGAGTGCGTCACCAACTGGCAAGTGCTTCCCGCGTCCCAGGGGCATTACGCGCCCTTCCCCGAGGAAATGGATGAGCGCCTGCGGGATGTGCTGCGCAAGCGGGGCACTCAGGAACTGTACACTCATCAGGCCGCCTGTTGGCAGGCAGCCCGGGAGGAAAAGGACTTTGTCGTTGTAACGCCTACCGCCTCCGGTAAGACCATGTGCTACAACCTGCCTGTGCTGTCCGCCATTCTGCAGAACCCGGATGCCAGGGCGCTGTACCTGTTCCCCACCAAGGCGCT
The DNA here is from genome assembly GCA_045639455.1 of Clostridia bacterium. Classification (GTDB taxonomy): domain Bacteria; phylum Bacillota; class Clostridia; order Christensenellales; family Aristaeellaceae; genus JAZUDA01. The sequence continues at coordinate 1,453 of JAZUDA010000132.1, forward strand.
GAGCCAGGACCAGGTCAGCGAGCTGTATGACATGATTGAAGCCATGGGACAGGACATCAAGACCTATACATTTGACGGTGATACGCCTGCAGCTGCCAGGAAGGCCGTGCGTCAGGCGGGCCATATTGTGGTTACCAACCCGGATATGCTTCACTCCGGCATACTGCCCCACCATACTAAGTGGGTCAAGCTGTTTGAAAACCTGAAATATATCGTCATCGATGAAATCCACACCTATCGCGGTATTTTCGGCAGCAATTTAGCCAACGTGCTGCGCCGTTTGCTGCGGCTGTGCGAGTTCTACGGCAGCCATCCCACCTTCATCCTGTGCAGCGCCACCATTGCCAATCCCAAAGAACTGGCCGAGACCCTGACCGGGCGCGAAATACAGGTAATTGATAACAACGGCGCACCTGCTGGCGAGCGGCATTTCATTTTCTACAATCCTCCGGTCGTCAATAAGCAGCTGGGTATCCGTATGTCTTCCCTGCAGGAAACGAAAAAACTGGCAACGCTTCTGTTGAAGAACCGGATTCAAAGCATTGTATTTGCCAAATCCCGCCTACAGGTGGAAGTAATGACCCGCCATTTGAAAGATCTGGACCGGGACGCGCTGGGCAACGCTGGCCGCGTATGCGGATACCGCGGTGGCTACCTGCCCCATGAGCGGCGTGCCATCGAGCAGGGCCTGCGCCGTGGCGAGGTGGACATGGTTGTTTCCACAAACGCGCTGGAGTTGGGTATCGATATCGGTGCCCTGCAAGCCTGCGTACTGTGCGGCTACCCCGGGACGATAGCCAGCACCTGGCAACAGGCGGGCCGCGCCGGGCGCCGCAAGGGTACCGCGCTTACGATTTTTGTGGCTTCCTCCGCAGCCATTGACCAGTACATTGTAAACCATCCGGGATACTTCTTCACCCACTCCCCGGAGAACGCGCAGCTGAACCCGGATAACCTGTATGTTATGCTGAGCCACCTGAAATGCGCCGCTTTTGAGCTGCCCTTTACGGAAAATGAGCTGTTCGGCTCTGTGGCATCCACTCCGGAGCTGCTGGAATACCTGACTGAAAGCCAGATTCTGCGTCACGTTTCCGACAAGTATTACTGGATGACAGAAGAGTTCCCAGCCTCCGAAATCAGCTTGCGTGGCGGTGTCGCGGAGAACTTCCTGATTGTGGACCAGTCCGATCCTGCGCACCATCGCATTATCGGCGAAATGGACCGCTACACCGCGCCCATGCTGCTGCATGAAAACGCCATCTATATGCACGCGGGTACACAGTACCAGGTGGAAAAGCTGGACTTCAAGGCTTGCAAGGCATTTGTCCGCCAAGTGGATGTGGACTACTACACGGACGCGGACCTGAATATTTCCCTCCGTCTGCTGGACATTGAGAAAGAAAAAGAAACGCTTCCCGGCGCCAAATGCGTCCTGGGTGAGGTAAAGGTGACTGCCCTCGTCAAGATGTTCAAGAAAATGAAGCTTGATACAGGCGAAAATCTGGGCTTTGGCCCGGTTATGCTGCCTGAAACCGATATGCACACCTCCGCCCTTTGGTGGACGTTACCCCGGACGCTGGTAGACCGTTACGAAAAAGACACCCTGCAGGGCGGCATGCTGGCCGTTGCCAACCTGATGCGCATCGTAGCGCCGCTATACCTGATGTGCTCGCCCAGGGATGTAGCGATTCTCTATCAGGTCAAGTCCCCCGTGACAGATGAACCCACCCTGTTCCTTTATGACAACTGCCCAGGCGGCATCGGGCTTGCCGAAAAGGCCTACTTTATGGAAAACGTGCTGCTGCAGCAATGTCTGGAAATCGTTTCCGCCTGTCCCTGCGAGGACGGTTGTCCCTCCTGTGCCGGGCCTGTGGGCGAGATTGGCAAGGACGGAAAGAAGACCGCCATTGAGATACTGAAGGAGCTGGTCGCATGCCGCTGAGCCTGCTGGAAAAGCTGCGGGACATGGAAAACCGACCCGCGCCGGAAAAGCTCGACCGGACTCTCCTGCCCGAAAAGCAGGAAACCTGCTTTCAGCAGGATCATGTTGAAATCATTTCCGACTCCTGCATGGTGTACGATGAAATCCTTGAAGCCATGCCGGTTCTGTTTGACCTGACTCTGCCTGAAGAAATTTCGGTGGAGGATATCCTGTTTCTGGACACGGAGACCACAGGCCTGTCCCACGGGGCAGGTACGGTTGCCTTTTTGGTGGGGATTGGGTTTATCCGCGGTAACCGCTTCACCGTGCGCCAGCTGCTGATGCGGGACTACCCGGAGGAGCCTGCCTTGTTGGAGACGCTCGCCCCGTATTTCCGTGATTTCAAACTGCTGGTCACCTTCAACGGCAAGACCTTCGATGCGCCGCTTCTCCATGACCGTCTGCTCATGAACCGTATCTCGCCCCATGACCTGGATGCCCTTCCCCACGGGGATCTGCTGACTGCCGCCCGGCGCGTATTCAAGCTGCGGCTGGGCAAGTGCAATCTTTCCCGGCTCGAGGAGGAGCTGTTTCACGATCCGCGGCAAGATGACCTGCCGGGAAGTAAAGTGCCGGAACGCTATTTCCTGTACTTGAAGACAGGCGAATTTGCGCTGCTGTCCGACATTCTCCGTCATAACAGGCAGGATATTTTTTCCCTCTATCGCCTGTTGAGCCATATGGCGCTGATGTATCTTCACCCGGAAAATGTCGCCAAGGCGGATGACCTGTTCAGCATGGGACGGGTGTTTGAAAGACAGCGGAACTCTGAATCCGCCAAGCGGTGCTATCGGCTTTGTCAGCAGAAATTCAACCAGTCCTCCGCCACATTCCGTCTGGGGCTGCTGAACCGGCGGGAGGCCGATTATTCCGCCGCCATTGCCGTGTTTGACCGGATGATTGCGCAGCGGCAGGGTGGCATTCTCCCCTATGTGGAGGCCGCAAAAATCTGTGAGCGCCATCTTGGTGATATCCGCCGTGCCATGGATTACACTCAAAAAGCCATCATTCTGAATGCGGAGCCCGGACTTGGTGCCGATAACAACGCTGTACAAAGCAACGAAACTATGCTACAATACCGCTATCAGCGTTTGCTGAAAAAGCTTCGGAGGATTACGTAAAATGAGTTTGAAAGCCATGCTGCAGGCCCGTAAGGCCGTAGTTGCGCACAATAAGGGGGACCTCGAAACCGCACGCACGCTATATGAAGAGGCGCTGACCGCCGGCGTGCAGGATCCCAGCATCATACTGAGCTATTCCGTGCTACTGATTCGCGGCGGTGAATATGAAAAGGCAAAAGGCCTGCTGGCCAAGGCATCCAAAGGCAAGGGCATGAAACCTGATGTAAAGCAGAACATCTATGTAAACTACGCCGTCTGCTGTTACAAGCTGGGCAATCTGGATAAGGCACTGGAGTACCTGGCCTACCAGCATACTCACCTGCCCACATCCCTCGTCTATCAGACCTATGGCTATCTGCTGATTGAAAAAGGTGACTATGACAAGGCGCTGGAATACAACCTGCTGGCCCTTGATTACGATGATGAAGACCCCATCGTACTGGACAACCTGGGGCAGACCTACTACCGTCTTGGCAACGACAAAGAAACCGCCAAGGGATACTTTGAGAAGGCCCTGAAGCTGCGTGACAGCCAGATTGACACGCTGTACTTCCTCTCCCGCTACGATATCGACAACGGTGACAAGGCAGCCGCCATTGAAAAGCTGGAGAAGGCGCTGGACGGCCGCTTCAGCCCGCTGAATTACCGCAATAAGGAGCAGCTGACTCAGGAGCTGGCGGAGCTGAAAAAATAACTTTGGGATATAAAACAGGGACTATGAGATAACGCGTTTTGCGTTTTTCACAGTCCCTTTTTTCGTGTCCGGAAAGCTCCGGATGGCAGCAAAAGCAAATGCGATATTTGCTTTTTCGCGGTTGGCGCTTGTCTCATTGGTGTCTGCTACGCGTTGTAATACATATCGTAAACGACATACCCGCCTTTGTCTTTGAGCGACCCGGGGGAAGTCTCCATGCTCATCTGACATCTCGGTTCAGTCATCGGGTACCCGCTGACGGGATAGATGCCATATTCGGATGATGTTCTGAAACCGAGCGTGTTGTAAAAACGGTAGTTGCCTTCAACGATAATGCCCTTCAATCCCATTTCTTTTACTTTTTCAACTCCAAGCTTTATCATGGCCGAGCCAATGCCCTGTCGCAAATAATCAGCATGGACGGAAACAGGGGCAAGCATGACGATATCGGTATCATTCGCCCCGCCATGTCCACCATCCGGCGTCTTTGACAGCGGAAAGCGGGAAAACAGAAAATGCCCGACCATCTCGCCATCCAACTCCGCAACAAAGGAAAGCTCGGGAATGTAGTATTCAGAATCCCTTATTTCTTCAATCAGTGCGACGATATCCGTGCCGTCAGAATAGTTCGTACCTTCTTTGAAAGAACGAAGCACAAGCGAAACGATGTTTTTATAATCCTTGTGTTCTTCCGGACGAATCGTGATTCTGCGGACAAAAAGCGGTCCCTCTTCGCCGTTTTTTTCCATCGGAACAAATCCTGACTTTTGTAAAACTCTTTGGGATGCGATATTGGTTTCTTCCGTTTGAGCCGTAACGCAGGATACTCCGGGTTGTTTTAATGCCCAGTCAGCAAGCGCGGATACCGCTTCGGTCGCATAACCGTGTTGTTGATAATTTTCGGCAATCCCGTATCCGATTTCAACAGAACCTGAGTCGTCAACTCCCTTAAAGCACATTTCACCGATATGCGTACCGTCCTTTAATTCAATCATCCAGATTGCATACCATTCCCATTGATCCGGATGCCCAAGACACCCGTTCAGCATTTCCGTATAAGCCGCTTTCAGAGCACCGACCGACTGCGCGGCAATAAATGCTTCCATTTGCTCTTTGGAATAAGCGTATAGTTTCAAGCGTTTCGTTTCTATCATGTATTACTCGCTTCATTTTGATTTATTCGGCTCGATGAATTGATTTTTATCTCTCTAATGTATAAAACGAAGTCAATTCCTGTTCAGAATCAACGTACTCGCCCGATTTATGCATTCCGATTGAATGTGCGGTTTCCTCGGATGCGAGATTATCTGCTTTCATAAAAGTATACCGCACATTGAACGGAGCATTTTCAAAAGCCCCATCGCAAACAGCGCCTGCGGCTTCCTTGCGTATTTCTTTGCTGGCATTCGCGGCGGATATGGTATCCTATCTCAGAGCAATTTGTGCCATTATTATTCTGCTCCATCATATTATTTTATTAGAATCCTGCGCTATTCCATCGGCGTGCCGACTTCAATCAGATTCCCGTCAAGGTCATAAAAGCGCACCACACGCTGTTCCCAACTGTGCGTCATGGGCAAGTTGACAAACTTCGTTTCCGGATAAAGCGTTTTCAGCTTTTCGTAAAAAGCATCCACGTTTTCTTCCTCAAAATACAGTTCGCAGGCGTTGTTACGCGGAATGACATCCCTGCCGATAAATCCACGCCAGTATTTTTCTTCCTGCAGAACAAGCCCGCCCGAAAGAATCAAGTTGCCGTCATTATCTTGGAGCGTTTCAAGACCGAAGAGGTCGTGATAATATTGCTCCGTTTTTTTGATATCTTTGACAACAATCAAAAAGCCACTTAATTTCATTACAAGTTTCCCCCCGAACGTTCCGAATAGGGTCGGATATTTCTTTTTGATCGGATGCCGGATAACTGTTTTCCATTTTTCCGCCGGAACCTTGCGGGCGTCGGAAAGATAGATTTCATGATGAATGCGCGTGTCGGAAAAATCGCTTTCGTATCCGTTTTCTGCTATATGCCGGTTCATGATTTCAACCGTTTCCGGCTCGTTATCAAAAGGACCGATATGCATGATCTGAACGCAAAGGCCCTCGTCTATTGTAAGAAACTCAGCCTTGGCGCAAGCCTGCTTTTTCTTTTCCGTTGCAGTTTTTACCTCCCATTCAAAGTCATTTGGGGTAACAAAGTCCGGCAGACGGATTGCGGAAATCCAGCGAAACGTGGATTTGTTGCTGTAGTCTACCCCGTCAACGCCTTCCTGCCACCAGAAGCCCTCAAGCGGCGGAACAACGTAATCAAAAAATCCTTCGATGCGGTAATCGGTCTTATAACTCATTTTCAGCGTGTAGGCAACAGCATACAAAATACCGATGGCCGCCTGGTATTCTCCGCCTTCTTCATTGGGGTTTCCTATTCCCCGAACGGCAATATAGTTTGCCTTGGGTATGGTCAAAATTTCCGGTTCATTTTTGGGCGAGTAGAACTCCTTGTATTCTTTCTTAAAATCAAACGTCATTCCTACTCCTTTCGGTCGTTTATTGGAGATGCAGCACTTATTGCTTCCACCGTTTCAACGTCGGGAACAGTTTTTCGCAATACGCTTTCATTTCTTCGTTGGTCATTCCCGCCTGCGCGCCGAACCGGCTGCACATTTCGATGTATTCCGCCATCGAAACCTTGTCGATAAATTCACCGTTTGTATAGCAGTATTTGCAATAATCCTCATTGACGCTTCCGTCGGCGTTTGTGCCGAAAACATTTTCCGATTCCATCGGCATTCCGCAGCTCTGGCAGATTTTTAAATTGGATTTTTTCTGAATCGGCACCCAAATGCCGCACTCATAATCGGGCGACTGCGGATTCATAGCAGAATAGACTTCAATGGAGGAAGCTCCGATTTCATACATTGATTTCATCTTTTGCGCCCATTCGTTCCACACCTGCGTGTTGAGCGTTTGCAATGATTGCGGTATCGGTCCCTTCGCCGTGAAGATTGCCCAGTCGCTTTCCTGGAAAGTGAACAGTTCCAGTCCCTCAGGCACCTCGCCGCCCTTGTAAAGCCCGGCGATCCAATAGGAAAAGCCGTTTTCCCCATCGGCGCAGATGGCGTACATTCCGATGCCGTTTTCAAGAATCGCCGCTTCCACCGGTGTTTCAGGCCTCATCGTCTGCCAAAGGCGGGCATATTTGACATTGTATTCCCTATCCCAGAATTCCGGGCATTTTTGATAACCCTCATCCGGTGCGATTTCGGTGTGAAAGCCGATGAAGGTCAGTTCGTTTTTGTGCTCGTAGGTCACGTTCATTTTCATTCTTCCCCCTATTGTTTATAGCTCTCGCTCCATCTGAATATCAAAGGGTTCATCCGCTACGCAGGATGGAATCGGATGCTTGCTCGGTGCAAAGCCCATCGCCCTGTAAAAGCAGATGGTTTCCTCCGCCGGGCAGCAGGAGGCGTACAATGCCTTTGCGCCGCTGCTTTGGGCGTAGTAGCAGGCAGCATCCATCAGCCTCCGACCTATCCCATGCCGTCTGTATTCGCGGGAAACATGAAAGCTGTCGATCATCAGCCGGTTTTCGTTCAACTCCGGAACCAGCATGATTTCGCCGACAACCTTTTCTCCATCGAAGGCACAGAAGGTAACAAATCCGCCGGACAGGATTTCCGCGGCCTTCTCGCGCTTCCGTTCGGAAGACCATGTCTCGGTAAAGGGGTGCCTCTTCAAAACAAGCTGCCCGTTTTCCATGCGGTAGACATTCCGAACCCTTTGAAATCGGTCAAACGAATCCATGGAAAGCTCATTGAAATTGCTTCTGTCGGCCTGTTTGACTTCAAACATTCTTCATTTCCTCTCAACACTGTTTATTCCGATTTCTGCCGCAGTACCCGGCTGAGTGGAACCCAACCGAGATATTTCGGATAATCCCCCGTCAGCGCGGTCAGATG
>JAZUDA010000133.1:0-1687 GCA_045639455.1 Clostridia bacterium
CCTCTACCGCTTCGCTAAAAAACGGTAAAAGTCTCGTTAAAAACCAATCAAGGTCTCTGCGCAAACCGGGAAAAATCCGTGATGACGGTGCGCACCCGGGAAGCCCGGGAAACTACTCCCTTTTGACGGGGGTATTATACCCTTTCCCCGGGAAAAAAGCAAGTTAAATTTTCGTGCCCTTGCTCAGGACGATGGGATGGGTCGCGGGGCCAATCAGGGTCGTGCCCTTCTGGATGACCGTGTCCTTATCAATGATGCAATTCTCCAGATGGGTTCCTTCGCAAATCTGGCCGTCCTGGAAGATAATGCAATTCTTCACAACAGCGCCCTTTGCCACGGAAACATGACGGAACAGAATGGAATTCTCCACCGTGCCTTCCAGCACACAGCCGTCCGCCACCAAAGAGTTGGCAACCTTGGCACCTGTCAGATACTTTGCCGGCATTTCATCCCGAACCTTTGTCAGGACAGGGGTCTCCCGACAGAACAGTTCCTGACGGTTTTCCTTGTTCAGCAGTGCCATATTAGCGGCGAAATAGCTGGGAACGCTGTCAATCAGGTACGCCTTCCCCGTGAATTCATAGCCATACATCCGCAGCGTGCCGTCCGCCACCTTCGGCTGCAGCACGTCGCGGAAGAAAGAATGGCATCCCTTGGACGCGGCCTCTTCGACCAACTCCCACAACATTTCTCTGCGAAGAACGAATACCTGCATAGCCGTATTCTCGCCCGGATGGGTAGGCGCGTAGGTAATCCCGGTCACCCGCTGTTTTTCGCCCACTTCAAAGTAGAATCCTTCTTCGGGGCGGCGTAGCGCCTCGTCCTTTGAGTACATGGCGGTCACAACCGCCCCGGAATCGATATGGGCCCTGATCATGTCGTTGAAGTCCGTGTTGAAGACGGTGCGGCTGTCGGTCAGAACCACATAGTCCTGCTTGCCGTGGCTCAGGAAGCTGAGGTTGGAACGAAGTGCGTCCACGGAGCCGGTATATACACCAACGTTTTCACGGGTCAGGAAGGGAGGCAGAATCTTCAGCCCGTCGTGCTTTCCGTGAAGATCCCATTCCTTGCCGCTGCCCAAATGATCCATCAGGCTGTGGTAGTTTTTCTGCATAATGACACCCACGTTACGGATGCCGGAGTTGGTCATATTGGACAAAAGGAAGTCAATCACGCGGTAACGACCTGCGAAGGGCAGCGCGCTGATGGAGCGGTAAAGCGTCAAATCGCGCAGATTGCTGTCTGACTCACCTGTATAAATCAATCCCATTACGCTGATCATGGCATTCACTCTCCCCTCTTCTGGTCGGCAATCGCTTGGGTGACCTGTTCCCCTGCCTTCACACTGACGCCGGCAGCCAGCTTCACATTTTGACCGATGACGCAGATATCGCCGGTTTCCTCACCCACAACGCATCCCGGACCGATTTCCGCGTTTTCAGCCAGCACCGCCCTGCGGACAACCGCGCCGCGGCGAATCACACAACCGGGCATTACAACGGCATCCTCCACCAGAGCGCCCTCTTCCACGACAACGCCGGCAAACAGAATGCTGTGCTTCAGCCGTCCGAAGACCTCGCAGCCTTCCGCCACGATGGCGCGGTCCACGACCGCGTCTTCAGAAATATAATGAGGCGCCATCGCAGGCGTACGGGCGTAAATCCGCCACAAGTCGGAGGCCAAGCGG
>JAZUDA010000134.1:0-1587 GCA_045639455.1 Clostridia bacterium
CCCGCTTGGCCTCCGACTTTGCACCACAACCTTGGGAATACCGAACTGCCGGCAATAGTCCACCGTGCGGGTCAACTCGCCCAGCGTAGTGTCTCCATCCTCGCCCGCTTTCCAGATATTGTTGATATGGGCAAAAGGCGCGTGGATGCACTCATACCACATACCTACTTTGCGGGCGTTCTCCGCGTTTTCCTCAATCAGCGTGGGATTATCCCCCTCCCAGCCTGTGAAAAAGGCGTCGAAGCCGATTTCCTTCAGGCCGCGGATGGAATTTGCTTCTTCCTGATAATAGTTCCGGGAAAAGTTCACACCTAACTTGTTCATCGTTTTCTCTCCTTTATTTTACCGGGCAGGCGCGTAAACGCACAGCTCGATTTGCGTATCGGCGACCGTATCTACGTCCACACCGTTGACAAACGCGGCGAAGGAAACATTGGATGTCAGTGTGTAGTAGGAGCCGTCCTCCATCACCCATTCCGTGTCCTCAATCACATCGGTGCAGATACCTTCCTGCTTCGTGCGCCGGTTCACGATATCCGGCACGCCCAGCACGTGGGCCGCCCGCATTGCCCAGTTCATCACAGGCTCCTCATACCCGTAGACGGAAACCTTGTCCAGCATGCCGTTGTCGTCAAACTCCAGCGCCAGGTCTGCCATCGTATCAAAGATGATGCCGTTCACATAGATGGTGGGATATCTGTATTCGGCATTCCAGTAGGCCTCGTGACTCGCACCTTCGTTTTTCAGGGAAGCCAGTACACCGTCCCATGTCAGATTCCAGTCCGGCACGGTGAAATCCATAGTGGAAGTGCCGCCCAGATAATAGGTATAGCAGATAAAATCCACCTTTCCCGTTTCGTCCAGTGAAAAATAGGCGTTCATATCCTCAGTTTCGTACGCCAGCGTATTATCCCCATCGATATAGGGAGAAATTCCTTCCATCACCATCAGCTGCTCCACTATATCCCTGCTGTCACCAATCCGGATGGTATCCGGCATGGCTGCCATCGCTACAGAGGAAAAGACGATGCAAAGAACCGCCGCAAGCAACAGAATCTTTTTCATGAGCTTTCAAATCCTTTCCGATTCTCTTCACGGGTATTGTAGGTCGAATTTCTTTTTCTGTCAAGGCAGCACAGCGCTTGCATTCTTATTATAACCCGTTTATAATATACCTATCTTATTCTGAAACCGGAGGAATGATTCATGAATCGCAAGCAAATCCGTCAGATTATCAGAGATACCGATTATATTCACACCAGTGCCTCCCCGGAGGAACTGAAGGCCGCCGAATATCTGAAGAACGCCTGTGAGGCCATGGGCGTATCCGCCAACCTGGAGGAATTTTCCGTTCCTGTTACCGAAATCAAGGAAGCCGAGCTGTACATCGATGGTGAGGCGATTCCATGCACCGGCTACAGATGCTGCGGCTCCTGGGATGTGGAAGCGCCTCTGATGTATCTGCCGAATACAGACGCGGCCTCCCTGGCCCTCGCCCGCGGCAAGATTGTGCTGTTGGATCAGCGTTTCTCCTACTTTGTTTACCACGACCTGTTCAACGCCGGCATCAAGGGCATCATCACCTAC